>NHHT02000014.1 GCA_002170875.2 Pelagibacteraceae bacterium TMED170
TTTTAATAATTCATTTTGGTTAATTGATAACGGAAACTCAGGATTTCTTGGAGAATTCGTATATCATTTTGTTTTCGACTATTTTCCCTTAATAGAAAACAAATATAGTCACTTTACTCTTTTATTTTTAGCATTTATTTTTTTTATTTTAGGTTCTGAAATTAAATTTAAAAAAATAAAATCTATTCTTGGTTGGTTTTTGCATTTATTTATTTCAAGTAAACCTAAGTATAATGAAAATAGAATAAATTCAGAAGAAATAGAAACTTTTGAAAATAATAAAGATAATTATTCAAAAAATATTCCACAAAGATCATTTGAATTTGAAAAAAATATTATAGATCAAAAGCCCTCTAAATCTGTTTTTCAATCTCCATCTATTGATTTCCTTGAAAAAAATACTTCAAAAATAAATTTATCTGAAGCAAATAAAAACAGGCCAGATGCTAATTTTATGGAAAAAATTTTATTAGACTTCGGTATTGATGGAAAAATTAAGACTATTAACAATGGTCCTGTAGTAAATCTTTATGAGTTTGAACCAGCTCCTGGTATCAAAGTATCCAAAATAATTAATCTCTCTGATGATCTAGCTCGAAATACAAGTTCCACCTCAGCAAGGGTTTCTATAATTCCAGGAAAAAATACTGTAGGTATCGAAATACCAAATGAGATAAGAGAAAATGTTACACTTAGAGAAATTATTTCTTATGAAAAATTTAAAAATAAAGACATCAAACTACCTTTAGCCTTGGGAAAAAACATTTCTGGTTCTCCTATTATTGGGGATTTGGTCTCCATGCCCCATTTATTAATTGCAGGAACTACTGGTTCAGGAAAATCAGTATGTATAAATACTATTATTGTCTCTTTACTTTATAGATTAAGCCCTGAAACCTGTAAATTTATTTTAATTGATCCAAAAATGTTAGAATTATCTTCTTATGAAGGAATTCCACACTTATTGACTCCAGTGATAACGGACGCAAAAAAAGCAACTTTAGCTTTGGGATGGACGGTTAAAGAGATGAACAATCGTTATAAACTGATGAGTAAAGTTGGTGTTAGAAATATTGATGGTTACAACAGTAAACATAAATTAAAAATGCCATACATAGTAGTTGTGGTCGATGAAATGTCAGACTTGATGCTAGTTGCAGGAAAAGAAATAGAAAACTATATTCAAAAATTATCACAAATGGCGAGAGCAGCTGGTATTCATATTATCATGGCAACTCAAAGACCTAGTGTTGATGTAATTACTGGAACTATAAAAGCTAATTTTCCAACTAGACTATCCTTTCAAGTAAGCTCCAAAATTGATAGTAGAACAATTTTAGGTGAACAGGGCGCTGAACAATTATTAGGAAAGGGTGACATGCTGTTTATGTCATCGGCAAACAAAATTGTTCGAATACATGGTCCTTACGTATCAGAGAGAGAAATAGAAAAGATTACAAGTGCACTGAGAGCCCAAGGAGAGCCAGATTATATAGAAGATGATATATTTAATCCTAAAAATAATGATACAAGCTTCAATAATGAAAATGATAATGATGAGCTTTATTCTGAAGCTTTAAATATAATTAGATCAGAGGGAAAGGCATCAACAAGCTTTTTACAAAGAAAATTACAAATTGGTTATAATAGAGCTGCAAGAATAATTGATTTGATGGAAGAAAAAGGTATTGTGAGTAAAGCTAATCATGTGGGTAAACGCGAGGTTCTTTAGTTTTGTTTTTTAAAAACTTTTTTTTAATTATAATATTTATTTTATTTTCTTTTGGTTCATTGGCAAATGAAAAAAATCAAATTTTAACCCAACTAAAAAATTTAAATTCTCTAGAGTTTACATTTAATCAACTTACAAATGAAAAAACTGAAAAAGGTAGTTGTCTTTTAGAATTTCCTGGAAAATTAAAATGTGAATATTTTGATGATAAACAAAAGGAACTTATTATAAATAATAAGAAACTAGCGATAACACAGAAAAGATATAACAAAACTTATCATTACCCTATATCTAAATCACCCTTTTTAAATATATTATATAAAAACGAACTTTTAGAAATAATTAAATCCGGAAAGTTAGAGTTTGAAGATCAACTTATAAAATTAGTTTATTTAAATGGAAGTAAGATAACTATTTTTTTTAATAAAAAAAATTTAGATCTAAGAGGTTGGAAAATTGTAGATCAATACAATAATAATATAAATTTTACTTTAGATATTGTTGCTAAAAATGATACCTTTAAAAAGGATACTTTCAAAATTCCAGAAATAAATTAAGCTACAAAATCTATTTCTTCTTCTTTGAATAATTCAAATCCCTTTGATTTATAGTTCTGTAAAGCATGCTTGTGGTCTAAACTGCAAGTATGCACCCACATTCTATTGGGATTTTTTCTAGAAGCAATAGCTATAGCATGTCTCAAAAGCAAAGAGCCAAGTTTAAGGCCTCTAAAATCTTTTAAAATTCCCATATTAATTAATTCTACCTCGTTACAATCATTGTGATATTCTTGCTCATAAAAACCTATCAAGTCTTCACCTCTTTTTAGAATATAAGTTTCAAGATTTTTATTGCCAACGTACTTCGACCAATCTTTGTCAGACCAAATCAATCTATCTCTCCAGAAGTGATCAATTCCAATTTGTTTGTAAAAAAATTTGTTTAATTGAAAATTTTTTTTATTGTCTAAAACAATTTGATGATGCATTGGAATATTTAATTCCTTTAGATTTGAAAATTTTTTTATCTCTAAAAAATATCTTTTTATTCTGGATATCATCAACTAACCATTTTACCTATCTTTTCACCTGCAAATATATGAAAATGCAGGTGGGGCACTTCTTGCCCTCCATCGCTTTTAATATTTGTCAATGAGCGATAACCTTTATCTTTTGCTCCTAATAAATCTGAAACATGTGTAATTGCTTTACTCAATTCAACTATTTCCTTGTCCGATGCATTTTTATTAAAATCATCTAAATCAATATATTCTCCTTTTGGGATAACCAAAACATGAATTTTTTTTTGTGGATTAACATCATGAAAAGCTAAAACATGATCATTTTCATAAACCTTTTTACAGGGTATTTCTCCTCTTAAAATTTTAGCAAAAATATTATTTTTATCGTAGCTCATTTCTGTCTTTTCTTTAATTCATTCATTACATCTTCTATCTTAATATTATTTGTTTCGAGATAAACCATTAAATGATAGATTACATCAGCTGCTTCGTGGATTTTATTTGAATCTTTTTCAACAGCTTCTATTAATTCTCCAATTTCTTCTTTTACTTTAGCAACGCTTAATTTTTTATCATTAAGAAGTCTGTTAGTATATGATTTGTCTGGAGAAGAAGCTTGTCTTTCTCTGATTGTTTTAATTAACTTTTCTAAATTTTCTAACATATTATAATCTTATAGGAACATTCTTTGATTTTAAATATTCTTTTGTTTCTTTAATTGTAAACTCACCATAATGAAAAATAGATGCTGCCAAAACTGCACTTGCCCCTCCGGTTTTTATTGCCTCATATAAGTGATCTAAATTCCCTGCACCACCTGAAGCTATTACAGGAATACTAACTGACTTGGTAATTTTACTAAGTAATTCTAAATCGTATCCGTTTTTAGTTCCATCTTTATCCATAGATGTAAGAAGAATTTCACCAGCTCCATTGGCTTCGGCTTTTTTAGAAAAATCAATTGCATCTATTCCAGTTTTTTCTCTTCCTCCATGAGTAAATATTTCCCATTTACCCTCGGAAACTTTCTTTGCATCTACAGCTATAACCATGCACTGAGTGCCGAATTTTTTTGAAGCTTCTTTAACAAAATTAATATCTTTTACAGCCGCGGTATTTATGGAAACTTTATCAGCACCAGCGAGTAATAAATTCCTTATATCATCTATCGTTCTAATTCCTCCACCAACAGTTAAAGGCACAAAGCATTTCTCTGCGGTTTTATTGACAACATCTATGATTGTATTTCTATTTTCATTACTTGCCGTTATATCTAGAAAACATATTTCGTCTGCTCCTCCATTACTATAAATACTTGCTTGTTCAACTGGATCTCCAGCATCTTTTAAGTCTACAAAATTTATTCCTTTAACTACTCTTCCATTTTTAACATCTAGGCAAGGTATGATTCTATTTTTTAACATTTTAAATCTAAATTTCTTTTGCTAATTCACTTAGTTTTATATCACCATCGTAAATAGCTTTGCCAATTATAATTCCTTCAATATTTTTATTGCCTAATTCTTTTGCTTCTTTAATATCCTGAATAGAAGACACTCCTCCAGAAATAACAACGGGACATTTAGATTTATCTGCTATTTTAATTGTTTCTTCAAAGTTTGGGCTTGCCTTAGTTCCATCTCTGTTAATGTCAGTATAAATAATTCGACTTACGCCATAACTGTTTACCTCTTTAAGGTAATCTATAGTTTTGATGTTTAAATTTTCTTTCCAACCTGACACAAAGAGATTTCCATCTTTAGTGTCTAATCCCAAAGCAATTTTATCTTTAAATTTTTCACAAGCTTCTTTTAAAAATTTTTTATTTTTAATAGCGCCGCTACCCAAAATAACTTTATCAACTCCAGCATCAATATACTGCTTAATACTATCTGTAGTTCTTATTCCACCACCAATTTCAATTTTTAAATCAAATTTATTTACTATTTCGTTGATTATATCTAAATTAACTGTCTTGCCTGTTAATGCTCCGTCTAAATCAACAATATGTAAATTCTTGAAGCCATGATCTTTATATTTCCTCGCTTGATCAACTGGTGAAGTTTTGTATTCAGTTTTATTTTTAAAGTCACCTTTAATTAATCTTACGCATTTCTTATCTTTAATNTCTATTGCNGGNAATATTTTCATAATTANANATNTAGAAAANTTNTTAATTATNNTTANNCCAGTNTTNTNACTTTTTTCNGGNTGAAANTGAGAGCCAAAAATATTTTCTAANGATACAGCGGCTATTACATCTTTTCCATAATTAGTTGTTATAGATACATTTTTTTTATCTTTTGGGATAAATTCATAACTATGTATGAAATAAGCATGGTTTTTATTANCTACGTCTTTAAAAACTTTTGAATTATTTTCAATTTTAAGTTCNTTCCATCCCATGTGAGGAATTTTTAAATTTGTTGAGCTTAGATCTAATTTAACAACTTCTCCAGGTATCCAGTTTAATCCGGATGTTTCTTCTTCTTCGTATCCTTTTGTGGCAAATAACTGCATGCCTGCACAAATTCCATAGATTGGCTTTTTTTTAACTAGAACGCTTTCATTTAATTCTTCTTTTAATCCTTTGATATTATTAATTCCGTTTTTGCAAGCTTTGAAAGATCCTTGGCCAGGCAAAACTATTTTATCTGATTTTTTTACATCATTAATATCTGAACTAACTTTTATGGAATAATTTAATTTGCTATCGGAGTTTGCTTTCTCAATAGATTTAGCGATTGACCTTAAATTGCCAACTCCATAATCAACAACAGTTAATAACATTTAATTTTAAATTTTGCCCTTAGTAGACGGCACTGAATTTTTAATCCTTTTATCTATTGCTAAAGCATCTTTTAATGATCTAGCTAATCCTTTATAACAAGACTCAATTTTATGGTGACTATTATCTCCATAAATATTTTCAACGTGTAATGTAACTCCAGCTGATTGTGAAAAAGCCTGAAACCACTCTTTGAATAGTTCAGTATCCATTTCACCCAGTTTCTCGACAGCCAAATCTACTTTCCAAATTAAATAAGGTCTATTAGATACATCAATTGAAACTCTGCTTAATGTTTCATCCATTGGAATCATTGAAGAAGCGTATCTTGTTATTCCTTTTCGGTTACCTGCAGCTTTTTTAATAGCTTCACCTATTGCTATGCCCGTATCCTCTGTTGTGTGATGTAAATCAATATGCGTATCTCCTTTGGCTTTTACTTCTAAATCTATTAAAGAGTGTTTGGAAAGCTGTTCTAACATATGATCTAAAAAACCTATTCCAGTTTTAATTTTATATTTTCCTTTACCGTCAAGATCGACAGCTACAGAAATACTGGTTTCTTTTGTTTTTCTAGATATTTTTGCTTTTCTTTTCATAAATTCTCGAGAATTAGTCAAAGATATATATATAAATAACTATTTTATCAATAAATCAGAATTAACTATTGAAGAATTAAAAATAATCTCCACATATAAGNNCATGAATACAGCTGAAAAATGGCATGGAACTACAATCGTATTATTAAGAAAAAACAACGAAACTGTTGTTGCTGGAGATGGACAGGTCAGCCTAGGTAATACGGTATTAAAAAGTAAGGCCAAAAAAGTTCGTAAAATTGAAAAAAGAGGAGTTATAGCAGGCTTCGCAGGCTCCACATCTGACGCTCTTACTTTATTTGAGAGACTGGAAGCTAAGCTTGAAAAACATGCTGGAAATCTTCCTAGAGCAGCGGTAGAGCTAGCAAAAGACTGGCGAACAGATAAATATTTAAGAAGACTTGAGGCCTTAATGGCTGTGGCAGATAAAACAAACAGTTTTATTATATCTGGTACCGGAGATGTTTTAGAGCCAGAAGATGGAATTATAGGTATAGGATCAGGAGGTAATTATGCGTTAGCAGCTGCCAAAGTTTTAATTAAATCTGATCTGGAAGCGGAAAAAATTGCTAGGGAGTCTATTAAAATAGCATCTGACATATGTGTATTTACAAATAACAATGTAACAGTAGAAAAAATTTAATTTAATCTATGAAAAAAGTAACTAATTTAAATCTAGTAAAAAATATTAAGAGCAAAACAGAGTCAAAAGTAAGTGCTCTTTCCCCAAGAGAAATTGTATCTGAACTTGATAGATATGTAATTGGTCAAAAAGAAGCCAAAAAAGCTGTAGCAGTAGCTTTACGTAACAGATGGAGACGTCAGGCTCTTACTGATGAAATGCGAGAAGAAGTTTTACCAAAAAATATTCTTATGATAGGGCCAACTGGTGTAGGGAAAACAGAAATATCTAGAAGATTATCAAAACTAGCTCAGGCGCCATTTATCAAAGTTGAAGCAACAAGATTTACTGAAGTTGGATATGTTGGCCGAGATGTTGAACAAATAATTCGAGATTTAATTGAGATAGCTATTGCTATGGAGAGAGAAAAGAAGAGGAAGGAAGTACATGCTAAAGCTCAACAAGCTGCTGAAGAGAAAGTTTTAGATGCTCTAGTAGGAAACAAAGCAAGTATTGCAACAAGAGAAAGTTTCAAAAAAAGATTAAGAAACGGAGATTTAGACAATAATGAAATAGAAATTGAAGTGAATGAGATCTCTGGAAACATGCAAAGTTTTGAAATTCCTGGAATGCCCGGCGCTAATCTTGGTATGGTTAATATTGGTGAGATGCTTGGAAAGTCTATGGGTAATAAAAAAGGTAAAAAAAAGAAAATGACCGTNAAAGAGTCTTATAATATTCTTATTGCTCAGGAATCTGATAAAATGATTGAAGAAGATAAAATAATTAAAGAAGCTAAAAAGCATACAGAAGAAAATGGTATTGTTTTTTTAGATGAAATAGATAAAGTTTCTGCTAGAGGTGATAGAGTTGGTGGAGATGTATCTAGAGAAGGAGTTCAAAGAGATTTATTGCCATTAATTGAAGGTACTACTGTAAATACAAAGCATGGTACAATAAGAACAAACCATATATTATTTATAGCATCTGGTGCATTTCAACTTGCAAAACCTTCCGACTTACTCCCAGAATTACAGGGAAGACTTCCGATCAGAGTAGAGCTTAGCGCCTTAAACGTCGAGGACTTCAAGAGAATTTTAAAAGAACCAGATAATAGTTTAATTAAACAATATAAAGCTTTACTTAAAACTGAAAATGTTGATTTAGAATTTACAGAAGATGGTATCGATATGCTAGCAAAACTTTCAGCNGAGGTAAATTCATCNGTAGAAAATATCGGAGCTAGAAGATTGCATACAATAATAGAGAAAGTTTTAGATGAAATAAGCTTCAATGCATCAGATAAAGCTGGAGAAAAAATTATTATAGATAAAAATTATGTCCAAAATAACTTAGGTAATTTAGTACAAGATACAGATTTATCTAAATTTATTTTATAATTATTTTAATTTAATTACTAAAGCACCATCCCCACCTTCTTTAGGTAAAGCTGGTGATATTTTTCTTACATTGTCTATTAAATCTGGTTGGGAATTAATATAATCAGGAATTGAATATCTTAAATTACTTAATGTACTTGACACATACACATCTTTATTAGTATTAGAATGAATTCCTTTACCGGTTATCAAAAAAATCTCTTTACAACCTTCTTTTTTACAAAAATAAATAATTTCTCTTACTTTCTTATTGGCTTGAGCCAAAGTGTATCCATGTAAATCGAATCTATATTTTTTTTTATTATTTAAATTATTTGTCTCTAACTCTTTATTAAAGATACCCTTGGGATCTTTGATGAAATCATCCCAATCTTGCTTGTCTGTTTTTGAAATATTTTCTTTTTTTCTCACTTATTAGTAATTTCACAAAGATGCCATTCCGGNCTTTTGCTNAATATATTTTTTGAAAACTTCCAATGATCTGTTACGATTTTAATTTTATCAGGGTTGCCGGATAAAACTTTATTTTCTTTATCTCTTTTTACAGAAATAATTTCACTAACNAATTTTACCGTTGCATAAAACTCATTTTTAACTTTTTCAAATTTTTCTAAATGAGACTCTTTCATTCCAATAAAAGTTAATTCTGATTTTATATTATCTTTTTTTCTTTGCAAAATAGCATCTTCAAAACTGCTGTTCATATTTTCTGTTAGCAGGCTTTTAAATTTTTTATGATCCCCGGCAGCAAAGGCTGTAATTATTGTTTCATATGCAATTTCAGCACCTTTTAAAAATTCTTCTTTTTGTTTTCCTTGAAGACCTGTTTCATTAATTTTTTCAATTTTGTTTTTAGGTTGATTGAATTCTTTGAATTTTTTTTCATTAAAGTCAGAAAAGATCTTTTCCTCATGGCCAGTTTTTCTTCCTAAAATATTTCTCAATCTTAGAATGATAAATCCAGCAATCATTGCTAATAAAATTATGTCGATATATCCAAAATTATTACTCATTATTTGATAAATATACATTATTAATATATTTTTGTAATAGGCAAATGAACTCATTATTACTAATAATTATAGGTATTCCTGCAGTAGAAGTTTTTTTAATGATTAAAGTTGGGCAACAACTAGGAGCATTAAATACAATTCTTCTAATTTTTCTTACAGCAATAATTGGTATTTATTTTGCTAAAATACAGGGCTTAAATACAATTAAGTCAGGNCTTATAAATATTTATCAAAATAAAATTCCAATGTATGAATTTTTATCTGGTGCTTCTATAGCTTTCGCTGCATTTTTATTAATATTGCCTGGATTCTTAACAGACCTAGTTGGTTTCATCATACTCATACCTTTCACAAGATCTATTTTAATTAAAATGCTTATTAAAAAAAATTATAAAAAAAATCAAAATAATTCAGANATTATAGATGGTGAAATTGTTGATAAGAAAGACAAAGATGAATTATAANATTATTGCAAAATATATTAAAAATATTAAATTTGAAATACCAAATCCCAAAACTTTCTTTTTATTATCAAAAAACATTCCTAACTATAAAATAAATATAGATATTAAAAGTAATCAAATTAAAAAAAATATTTTAGAAATAGAAATAACATTATCTTTAAATGCCATAAAAGATGATTTTGAAAAAATAGATACAAAAATAATTTATTCAACTGTTATAGAAATTAGCGGCGATCTTTCTATAAAAAAAAGTTTAGAAGAAATTATATTAATCAAGGTTCCNTCTGAGGTGTATCCAGAAATTAGAAAAATATTTATTTTTATTTTTGAATGTTCTGGTTTTAAAGATATTAAAATTGATNAAAANGTNGATTTTAAAAAACTTTACAATAAAAAAAGAAACTAAAAATAATTCTTTTTTANCTCAGATTTTAAAAAATTTTTATGANTTGATAATTCTTCACTGCTAGGAGCTACTATTTTTTTACAGTAATTTATAATTATAGATTTNTCTCGATTATTTTCTTGATTATTTTCTTGTGAAAAAACTAAACGGGGTTCTTTAATATCAAGTAAGTTAATATAAACTTCTCTCAATAATTCACAATCTAATAAGGCATTATGTTTAGTTCTTCTTGATAAATCTATATTAAAACGTTTACATAAAGCGTCTAATGAATTTGAAGCACCTGAATATTTATTTCTAGCTAATTCTAATGTATCGATCACATTTTCTCTTTTAATTTCATTCTTTTTTAATAATTTAAGTTCATGGTTTAAAAAGCCAACATCGAAAGAAGCGTTATGAATAATAAGTTTTTTATCTTTTATAAAATCTAAAAATGAGTCAGCAACCTTAGAAAAAGATTCTTTATTACTTAGAAATTCAGTTGAAAAACCGTGAATATTAAAAGCTTCTAAAGGAACATCTCTTTGAGGATTGATCAATTTATGAAAAATATTTTCAGTTGGTGTAGCATCTTTAGTTTCAACACATGCAATCTCAACAATCTTATGTCCTTCGTTGAAGGATAATCCAGTCGTTTCAATATCTAAAAATATTTCACTCATATTTACTTACTAAAAGCTTAACACTTTTTTTAAGTTTTTCTATAGAATAGTTATTATATATAATTTTGTCACTATATTTCATTTTTCTTTTTTGATTTATTTGTCTTTTATCTAACATTAAAAATGTTGTTTTTTCTTTTTTTCCTTTTCTTTTTATATATCTTTTTAGTCTAATTTTTTTTTTTGCACTAACAAACCAAACTAAATTAAAATTTCTCATTAGCTTTGATTCTACTAGGAGAGGTATTTCATAAACTAAAAGTTTTTTTTTTTTGTTTTTTTCGGTAAAAGCTTTCATGTTTTTTCTTACAAGAGGATGAATTAATAGTTCTAATTTTTTTAGTTGGGAGATATCCTTTAAAATGGTTGCTTTAATCTGTTTTTTAAAATTTTTTTTTTTTTAGATTAAATATTTTTGTAATTTTTTTAATAAATTTCTTATTTGAATAGAGTTCTTTTACAACTTTATCGGCACTAAATAATGGATATTTCCCCCTTGATAATATTTTAGCTACAGTAGATTTCCCTGACGCTAAAGAACCTGTAATCCCAATTTTAAGCATTATCTAACAATTTAATTGTTTTATCATCAATTTCTGGAGTTACTCCTGTCCATTTCTGGAAAGAATACATTGCCTGATACAAAAACATCATTTTACCATTCATAGTTTTATTGCCTCTGAGTCTAGCATCTTTTAAAAAGTTTGTTTCCTTAGGATTATAGATTAAATCGTAGAACAGAACTTCCTTCCTTTTTTCGTATTCGGAGAAATCCAGAGTAAGATTTTCATCTTTTTTTAAGCCTACACTGGTTGTATTAACCACTATATCACAAATTTCTGGCATTTTACCCCAGTCAATAACTTGTATAATATTTTCATTTTTATTTAATAAATCTAGAGATAAATCTCCCACTTGTTTTAATTCTTTAGCTTTTTTTATTGTTCTATTTGAAATATAAATCTTATTTGCGGTATTAACAAAAGCTTCTAAAATCGATGGTGCTACACCTCCAGCCCCTAAAATAAAAATTTTTTTATCATTAAATTCAACATAATCATCATTAAGGCTGTCCCGAAAACCCTCAATGTCTGTATTATAACCACATACTTTATTGCCCTCTTTGACTAAAGTATTTACCGATTGAGCTAATTCAGCACTTCCTTTTACTTGGTCTAACAATTCGATAATTTCTTTTTTAAAAGGTACAGTTATATTTACACCTGATATTTCTCCTTTTCTTACCTGATTAACAATATTAATTAGGTCTTTTTTTTCTACTTTTTTCTTATCGTAAGAGCAGTCTAAAAATTTATATTTTTTCATCCAGTAATTATGAATTAAAGGTGATAAAGAATGTGAAATTGGGTTTCCTATAACTAGAAATTTTTTCATTTTAAGTTCTTAATGTACTCCTTAATTTGTTTAATGGGTAGGCCCATAATACTATCTTCGTTTCCAACAATACTAGAAAACAAATTTCTACCACCTGACTCAATCTGATAGACACCGTAAGCAAATAACTCTTTATCTCCAACATTTGATAAATATAATTTTATTTCGTCCAGAGAAAGTTGTTTCATCGTTAATGAAGAGGTGTCGGTAAAATTCCACATCATAGAGCCGTTTTTAGAAATGCAGACTGAACTTGTTAATTTGTGTTCTTTTCCATTAAGCTCAAGGAGAATATTCAGAGCTTCTTCTCTATTTTTAGGCTTGGAAATTAATTTACCATTAAAATCAATAACACTATCAGCGCCTAATACAATCCGGTCAGGATTTTTCAAACTAACCTTATTCGCCTTAAGTTCTGCTAAGTTTTTGGATATTAAGAGTGGGTTTGCACCTGAGGATATCAACGAGATCTTTACTTCATTTTCGTCCACATTCGATGGACAAACCTCGCAATCAACTTGATTTGCATCTAAAATTTTTTTTCTTACACCACTTTTTGAAGCAAGTATAATTTTCATTTGTTTTTTTGAATATCATAAATTTTAATTATTGATGCAGCAGTTTCTTCCACCGATTTTCTAGTGACATCTATTGATGACCAGCTATACTTCCTAAATAGTTTTTTTGAATCTTCTACTTCTTTTTTTATTGACTCTAAATTGGTATACATAGACATCTTAGTGTCATTCATTATAGCTACTCTGTTTCTTCTAATATCTGATAATCTATTAGGGTCAGCATATAATCCAATAACACAAATTTTTAAATTTTTTGCCTTAAGTTTATCAGGTATTTTTTGATTCATAACAAGTGGTATGTTTGTTGTTTTATATCCTCGGTTCGCTAAATAAATTGATGTTGGAGTTTTACTAGTTCTACTTACACCCAATAAAACTAAATCCGATTTTTCAATATCTTCAGTTTTTTTTCCGTCATCATGGGCCATGGTAAATTGAATAGCTTCTATTCTCTTATAATAATCATCGTCTAAAACGTGTTGTGCGCTTGGGATGTGGGTTGCTCTTTGATTTAATAACTTTGAAAAAGTTAAAATAAGATTTCCTAAAATTCCAAAACACGGAATGTTATATTTTTCTGCTTGATTTGATATATACTTAGCTAACTTTACCTCAACAATAGTGTATAAAATTATTGGATTTTCTATATTTTTACATTCTTTAATAATTTTATCTATTTGTTGCTCTGTTCTAATAAAAACAAATTCTTTTTTATTATATTTAAAACTTAGAAATTGTGATTTTAAAGATAAAAATATTCTGTCTAATGTCTCTCCAGTTGAATCAGAAACAAGATATACATTGTATTTTTCGTTCATAAAAGTGTTAATAATTTTGTAATACTTTTTTTTTATACATTTTTATTTATTCTTCTCAAAAGATATTAACATTAATTAACATAGTTTTAACTTTTAGTTAGATGTTGATATTAATATCTTTAATTTATTTACATGTTAATAGAATTTTATAATTTATAAAAACACTTAATGTTCCACTTAAAATATGTTGATTAAAATGTGTAAAAGTATGTATAAATACTTATATAATTAGTCAACATGACCTACTACAAATAATATAATTTAAAATATATAATTATATTAATAATGAAATTAACAAACTTTTTAATAAATAAAAATTCTTCTTGTGTTCCAATTTGGTTCATGAGACAAGCGGGTAGATATCTTCCTGAATTTAGAGAAATAAGATCTAAAAATCCTGACTTTATTAAATTGTGTTTAAATAGCCAATTAAGTGCAAAAATTACAATGCAACCAATTAATAGATTTAATTTGGATGCAGCAATAATATTTTCTGACATATTGATGACACCTTATGCTCTAGGACAAGATGTTAATTTTATTAAAAATAAAGGACCAGTTTTATCTAACTTTAATATGGATATTTTTCTTAATAATAAAATAGAAAACTTTACTAATAAATTAACACCAGTTTATGATGCTATAAAAGAAACTAGAACAAAACTAAACAAAGAAAAATCATTAATATCTTTTGTTGGTTCACCTTGGACATTAATTATTTATATGTTAAAAATTAATAAGGAAAACAATACTTTAGATAAAGAAATCTTTAGTAAAAAAAAAGCTGAATTCGATCTTATTTTTGAAAAATTAAATCTTTTTCTTTGCGCACATATAAAAAATCAAATAAACGCTGGAGCCGATGTTGTTCAAATTTTTGACTCTTGGGCTGGTCTTATACCCAAAGAATACCTTTATGACTATTGTTATAAACCAAATAAAAAACTGGTAGACTTTTGCAAAAATAATAAAGTTTCAGTTATTTGTTTTCCAAAAGGAATTAAAGATAATTATTCCCATTTTTTAGATGTTGTAAAACCAGACTGTTTAAGCATTGATTATGATATTGATCCAGAATGGGCAAGAACAAACCTTTCAAATGTGTGTATACAAGGAGGAATGAACCCAAATGTATTACTTTTAAATGAAAAAATTATTTATAATGAAGCAGAAAAATATTTAAAAATATTTAATAAATATCCTTATATTTTTAATTTGGGACATGGTTTATTACCCGAAACAAATCCGGATAAACTTGAAAAATTAATAAGATTTGTGAGAGAATATAATTAGTATGATTGATAATAAAGATCATCCAGAAGTAAAATATGGCAAAACAGGTGTGTTATTAATAAACCTGGGTACACCAGATTCAACTNGTTGGTGGGATGTAAGAAAATATTTAAAAGAGTTTTTATCTGATCGAAGAGTAATAGAAGTAAATCCAATTTTGTGGCAAGTTATATTAAATTTATTNATTTTAAATTTCAGACCTTCAAAAACTGCTCACGCTTACAAACAAATCTGGATGAANCAGAGCAATGAGTCTCCATTACGTTATTATACTCAAAGTCAATCCGCAAAATTAAAAAAAAAATTTTCAAGTCATAATGTTCTAGTTGATTTTGCAATGAGATACGGAAACCCTAGTATTAAAAATAAACTAGCATCCCTTAAAGACCTTGGTTGTGAAAATATTGTTATTTTACCACTCTATCCACAATATGCAGCAGCCACCACAGCTACAGTTTGTGATGAAGTTTATAGAAATTTAATGAGAATGAGATGGCAACCAAGTATTCAAATTATTCCACATTATGAAAGTCATCCACTATATATCGATGCTTTAATTAAAAGTATTAAAAATAAAATTTCAATTAATAGTTGGAAGCCAGATTTAATATTAGCCTCGTATCACGGAATACCTAAATCTTATTTTGATAAAGGCGATCCTTATCAATGTTATTGCCAAAAAACTACACGATTAATAAAAGAAAAATTTAATGAAGTTCCTATAGAAACAACCTTCCAGTCAAGATTTGGTCCTAGTGAATGGTTAAAGCCTTATACAGATAAAACTTTAGANTCTTTACCCAGTAAAGGAAAAAAAAATATACTAGTAATATGTCCAGGATTTTCATCTGATTGTGTGGAAACTCTTGAAGAAATTAACATTCANGGCAGAGAAACTTTCATAAAGCATGGAGGGAAAAATTTTGATCTTATACCGTGCTTAAATGATAATAATGATCATATAAACTTTATAGAAAATCTTATAAAAAAGTATTTGCTTTAAAAATATGAATNTATACTTATTATTTAAGTCATTACATTTAATAGCCGTAATATCTTGGATGGCAGGTCTTTTATATCTTCCAAGAATTTTTGTGTATCACTCAGAAACCAAAGATAATGAAGAGCAAAAAAANACATTTGAANTTATGGAAAGAAAACTCTTTAATTATATCATGACACCAGCAATGATTCTTACATGGGTCTTCGGAATTTTTTTAATTCATATCGTAGGCTTATCTATTTTCTTTGAATTCTGGATGCAAATTAAAGGATTATTGATATTAATTTTAACATATTATCATTTTTATTTAGGACGATGCGTAAGGATATTTGCATCTGCNCAAAACAACAGATCATCAAAATTTTATAGAATTATTAACGAAGTTCCTACAGTTTTGTTAATAATCATCATTTTTCTTGTTGTTTTTAAACCCCTATAGGACTTGAAATATTTTTTAAAAAGCATATATTTATCTCTCATACCAAATAATCAATCAATCTTAAATGAACTTACAAGAACTTAAACAAAGGAACCCGGCGGATCTTATATCAGAAGCTGAAAAGCTTGGGATAGAAAATCCCAGCACTCTCAGAAAACAAGAAATTCTATTTGCTATACTAAAAAAACTTGCTGAAAAAAATGAGCAAATCACTGCAACCGGAGTTTTAGAGGTATTACAAGATGGATTTGGTTTTTTAAGAGCTATAGAGTCTAACTATCTTCCCGGCCCAGATGATATATATGTAAGCCCGAGTCAGATTAGAAGATTTGGCTTACGTACTGGAGACTCTGTTGAAGGAGAAATTAGAGCTCCAAAAGATGCTGAAAGATATTTTGCATTACTTAAAGTAAATAAGATTAACTTCGATGATCCTGAAAAGGGAAAAAATAAGATTGCATTTGACAACTTAACCCCCCTTTATCCAGATGAAAGAATTAAATTAGAAGTCGAATCTACAAAAATAGAAAAAANACCTGATAATACAGCAAGATTAATTGATTTAGTTAGTCCAATTGGAAAAGGGCAACGAGCTCTAATAGTATCTCCACCTAGAGCGGGTAAAACAATTATTCTTCAAAATATAGCTCAGTCAATTACCGCAAATCACCCAGAGTGCTTTTTAATGGTTTTATTAATTGATGAAAGACCAGAAGAAGTAACTGACATGCAAAGATCAGTAAAAGGAGAAGTGGTAGCATCAACTTTTGACGAACCAGCTTCACGACATGTCGCTGTCGCTGAAATGGTTATTGAAAAAGCAAAAAGATTAGTTGAACACAAAAAAGATGTGGTTATCTTATTAGACTCCATAACAAGACTCGGTAGAGCTTATAATGCTGTTATACCAAGCTCAGGTAAAGTATTAACAGGAGGTGTAGATGCTAATGCATTACAAAGACCTAAGAGATTCTTTGGAGCGGCTAGAAATGTTGAAGAAGGTGGCTCTTTAACAATTATTTCTACGGCTCTAGTTGATACTGGAAGCAGAATGGATGAAGTAATTTTTGAAGAGTTTAAAGGAACTGGTAATTCTGAATTAATTTTAGATAGAAAAGTTGCTGATAAAAGAATTTACCCAGCTCTTGATATAACGAGATCAGGGACTAGAAGAGAAGAATTGTTATTCGAAAAAGATGATTTAGCCAAAATGAATATTTTAAGAAGAATTATAAGTCCAATGGGAACTATGGACGGAATTGAGTTTTTAATTTCAAAATTAAAAAATACTAAAAACAATGCCGATTTTTTTGATTCTATGAATAAGACTAGTTAATTCAAAAAAAATTCTTTTAAATTTATCATAACCCCCTGTATGCTCCCAAGTAATAAAAAATGAATATATATGCACTATCCTCAGGAACAGGACCAACCGGCATTGCTATCGTAAGAATTTCTGGAAAGGATACTTTAAAAATTTGTCAAAAATTAACAAAAATAAAAAATATAAAATCAAACGAAGTAAATTTTTGTAAATTTTATAACCCAAAAAATAACGATGTCATTGACCCCGAGTCAATATTATTGTGGTTTCCAGGACCCAACAGCTATACAGGTGATGATCTGGCAGAATTACAAATTCATGGTAGCAACGCAATTATTAGCTCTATTTTAAAAGTCTTATCTGAACAAGAAAATTGTCGTTTAGCCGAACCTGGCGAGTTTAGCAAAATCGCATTTCAAAATGATAAAATTGATTTAATTAAAGCTGAAAGTATCAGAGATTTAATTCATTCAGAAACAGAATTGCAAAGAGAACAAGCTGTAAAAATTGTCCAGGGAAACGCCTCTAAATACTATAATGATTTAAGAGAAAAACTAATTAAATCTCTATCTTATATTGAAGCAAAAATAGATTTTGCCGAAGAAGATTTACCAGAAAAAATTTTAAGAGAAGTTCATAAATCTATTAAAGATATTTATCAAGATATAAAAAAAATTTTAGAAGATAATAAAGTTGGTGAAAAAATAAGAGACGGATTTAAAGTATCTATTACAGGTGAAGTAAATGCTGGTAAATCATCCTTGTTAAACTTGCTTTCAAAAAGAGAAGTTGCGATTGTTTCAGAAGAAGAAGGAACCACAAGGGATGTTATTGAAACCTTTCTTAATATAGATGGATATCCAGTTATTTTAGCCGATACAGCTGGTATTCGAGAGGCTAAAAACGATGTAGAGAAAAAAGGTATTTTATTAGCCTTAGGCAAATCAAAAGAATCTGACTTAAATATCATCGTGATAGATAATTCATCAAAATCAATAAATAATAAAATCAAAGATTTAATAAATAAGGATTCAATAGTTCTTTTAAATAAGTCAGATATTGAAGAAAATCAAAACCACAAATTTGATGCTGATACTATATTGGTTTCTGTGAAAAATAATAAAAACATAGATATTCTTATTAAAAAAATTAAAGAAAAATTAAATAAAAAATTTAGCTCTAATAATAGTGCTTTGATAACTAGGGAAAGACACCGTGTTAAATTAAACGATTGTTTAAAAGAAATAGATAAGTTTCTAAAAAAAGATCAAAACAAAGATATTGAACTTGCTGCGGAAGATTTAAGAATGGCTACTAGGCATCTAGGTAGTATTGTTGGAAAAGTCGATGTAGAAGAGATATTAGGCTCTATTTTCAAGGACTTTTGTATTGGTAAATAATTAGCGTATTAAAAAATACACCTTGTAAAATCAATTTAGACAGATACATTCATTCCATGACTAAACAAGACTATGATGTAGTAGTAATAGGGGGTGGGCACGCAGGTTGCGAGGCTGCAGCAGCTTCCGCTAGAATGAGCGTCAATACTGCTCTTTTTACACATAAAATAGAGACCATCGGTGAGATGTCATGTAATCCAGCTATTGGAGGTTTAGGTAAAGGTCATTTAGTTAGAGAGATAGACGCTCTTGACGGTGTTATGGGTGTTGTAGCCGATAAATCAGGTATTCAATTTAGATTACTTAATAGAAGTCGAGGACCAGCAGTTCAAGGCCCAAGAACGCAGTCTGATAGAGCTCTTTATAAAGAGCATATGCAAAAAATATTACGCAATTATAAAAATTTAACAGTAATTGCTGATCCAGTAATTAAATTTCTATTTGATGACAATGAAAAAAAAGTAATTGGTTTTTTATGTCAAAGTGGAAAAGAAATTAGATGTAAACAATTGATTTTAACTACGGGTACATTTTTGAATGGCCTCATTCATATAGGTGAAACACAAATACCAGCTGGAAGATTTGATGAGAAGCCATCTACTGGGTTGAGTGAACAGCTAGCCAAGCACGATATGAAGATTGGTAGACTTAAAACTGGAACACCACCANGACTTGATGGTAATACAATTAACTACGACGAACTTGAAATGCAGCCTGCAGATGACGATCCTTATTACTTTTCATTTTTAACAAACAAGATCGAAAACAAGCAAATAAAATGTGGNATGACTTATACGAATGATGAGGTTCACAAAATTATTAGTAAAAATATTTCAAAAAGTGCNATGTACTCTGGGAATATCAAAGGGGTNGGTCCTAGATATTGTCCTTCAATAGAAGATAAAATTGTTAAATTTAAAGAGAAACAAAAGCATCAAATTTTCTTAGAGCCAGAGGGATTAAAGGACAATACTATTTACCCAAATGGCATATCTACTTCTCTCCCAGAGGACGTTCAGCTTCAGATATTGGCTAAAATCAAGGGTTTAGAGCAAGTTAAAATGAAAAGAGCAGGCTATGCAATTGAGTATGATTATGTAGATCCTAGAGAGCTAAATTCAACTTTAGAAACTAAAAAAATCAAATCTTTATTTTTAGCTGGTCAAATTAATGGAACTACAGGATACGAGGAAGCTGCAGCTCAAGGTTTAATAGCTGGAATAAATGCAGCTTTAAAGGTTAAAAATAAAGGTGAGTTTGTTCTAGATAGATCAGATTCTTACATTGGTGTAATGATAGATGATTTGATTACTAAAGGGGTAACTGAACCTTATAGAATGTTTACATCAAGGGCAGAATATCGTCTTTCCTTAAGAGCTGACAATGCGGATCAGAGATTAACTCCATTAGGAATTAAAATAAATTTAGTTAGTGTAAACAGAAAAAAACTTTTTCTTTCAAAACAAAAAAAATTAATTTCTCTTATAGATGAACTTAAAAATCATAAAATAAGTCCTAATGCAGCAGCGAAGCATAATATTAAAATGTCGATGGATGGAGTAAAAAGAACTGCGCTCCATGTTCTTGGTTTAAAAAATATAAAAATGTCAAATTTAAGATCAATTTGGTCTGATATACCCCATTATGGACAACATATAGATAACCAGGTTGAAATTGATGCACATTACTCAGGATACCTGGTTAGACAGACACACGACATAGCTGCCTTTAAAAAAGATGAAGGTATAGCAATACCTAATGATATAAACTACCAATCATTCAGTGGTCTATCCAATGAAATTAAATCTAAATTATCATCAGTTAGACCTAAAACCCTTGGTCAAGCCCTACGTATCGACGGAGTTACTCCTGCCGCTGCTATTATACTGCTTTCTCACATCAAAAAGCTAAAGTATAAAGTTACTGCCTAATGGATAATGAACAAGTTAAGTCTGTTCTTCAATTAAAACTAGGTTTTACTAAAGA
This sequence comes from Pelagibacteraceae bacterium TMED170, assembly GCA_002170875.2. Next base: position 20,947 of record NHHT02000014.1, read on the forward strand.
AAATCTTAGAAATTTAGAATTATTGCATGATTATCTGCTTAAAATGAACAAAGAATACAATTTAATATCAAAATCAACTGAAAATTCAATTTGGACTAGACATATATTAGATTCGGCACAATTAGTTAAGTATATAGATTTTGCTGATAATAAATCACTAGCAGATTTGGGCTCAGGAGCAGGTTTTCCTGGCTTAATTATGGCCATTTATAATAGAAATCCCCTATTTCACGTGAAATTGTATGAAAAATCGAAAATTAAACGGAATTTCTTAATAAAACTTGTAAACGATATGAGAATTAAGTGTGATATACATGAAAACGTCTATAATTCAAATAGTATTAGTTCTGACTATATTTTATGTAGAGCATTTAAGAAATTACAAGAAGTTATAAGAATTTCACGTGAAATTGTAAAAAAACCACATAAATTGATAGTTTTAAAAGGAAAGAATGCACAGGAAGAGATAAATAATGTTTCAAAGGTTGAAAAATTTGATTATAAACTTATTAAAAGTATTACAGATAATGATTCAAAAATACTAGTAGCTAATTTTATATAGAAGTGAAGAAAAATATTATATCAGTAATTAATCAAAAAGGTGGGGTTGGTAAAACTACCACTGTTATAAACNTAGCAACGTCCTTAGCACTTAAAAAAAAAANGATTTTAGTTATAGATCTAGATCCCCAGGGCAACGCCAGTACAGGATTNGGCAAATCAAATAATGANANCGAAANAAATGTATACAATTTACTAATAGGTAAAATAAGTTTAAAAGAAGCAGTACAAAGTTCCAATATAGGNGGACTTGACCTAATTTGCTCACATGTAAATTTATCTGGGCTAGAAGTTNAAACTGCAAGAGATTCAGACAGAGCTTTTTTACTAAAAAAAATTTTAACTAAAGATAATATAGAAATGATAGATAGCTACGAAAACATTTTTATAGATTGTCCTCCTTCACTAAGTCTTTTAACGATAATGTCACTTGTTGCAGCTGACGAGTTATTAGTTCCGCTGCAAACTGAATTTTTTGCTTTAGAAGGAATAACTCAATTGGTAAAAACTATTGAAAGAATTCAGGTTAATCTAAATCCTAAATTAACAATTAGAGGAATTCTATTAACCATGTTTGATAAAAGAAACAAATTATCATCACAAGTAGATCATGAAGCAAGAAATTATTTTAAAGATAAAGTTTACAAAACTGTTATTCCACGAAATGTAAGATTGTCAGAGGCACCGTCCCATGGAATGCCATGTGTAATTTATGATAAAAATTGTCTTGGAAGTAAATCTTATTTTAATTTAGCTGATGAATTTGTAATCCAAGATAATAAGAAAATTGAAAGTGCCGCATGACCAATAAAAAACAAAAAGGATTAGGCAGGGGACTAGCAGCGCTTTTTGGTGATGCGAAAAATGATATACAACAAAAAAAAGCAAATATTTCAGATCTTAATAAACATAAAATGGCAAATATAAGCGATCTTACAAGAAATCCTTATCAGCCAAGGTTAAAATTTGATGAGGAAAAGCTTAAGGAATTAGCTAAATCTATTAAACAAAATGGGATAATTCAACCTATAGCTGTAAGATTAGATAAATTTGATTCTAATAAATACGAAATTGTAGCTGGTGAAAGAAGATGGTTGGCATCTCAACAAGCAGGATTACACGAAATTCCAATTGTTGTTCTAGAGTTAGATGATAGAGAAACTTTAGAAATTGCAATTTTAGAAAACATACAGAGGGAGGATCTTTCAGCGATTGAAGAAGCAAAAGGTTATGAAAAGTTAAATAAAGAATTTAGGTATGATCAAGATAGAATTGCACAAATGATGTCAAAAAGCAGAAGTCATATAAGTAATACTATGAGGCTTCTTACTTTACCCAAAGACGTAATAGATTTAATAGAAGATGGACTTTTAACTGCCGGTCAAGCACGACCTTTAATAGGTCTTTCAAATCCATCAGTTATAGCAGAAGAGATCGTTAAAAAAAAATTAAGTGCTAGGGCAGTAGAAAGCTTAGCAAAAGAAAAAAAGATAGTTAAAAACCATTTAAAAGCTGTTGATGCAAATATTTTAGAAATTCAAAAAAAAATAGAAGATCAATTAGGATTAAAGGTAATTATATCAAATAAAAAAAATAACTCAGGAAAAATTTCAATAGAATATAAAAATTTAGATCAATTTGAGCTGGTTTCAAACTTACTTAAGAAGTAGCAGCTTGACTACATAATCCAATAAGGAAATTTTTAATTAAAAGATCGTTTCTTATATGTGAGTTACTTTTCATTAATTTTTCTAATTTTAACATATCCTCCAAAACTCTATTCAACCCTGTTGCATCCCATTTTTGTAGTTGCTTGTTGTATACAGGTTTGTCTTTCCAAAAAATTTTAGGCTTTAAAAGTTCCATACTTAATTCACTATCATTGGTTTTGGTATCAGAGCTTTTAATCTCTAATAATCTAGCAATTCTGGAGCTCATTTGATTTAAGTAAAAAAAGGAACTTTCATTTACGAAGTCTACTTCACTTAATAATTTATTAACAATACTTTTGTTTCCTAATAATGCTGCATCTCTTAAAAGACTAAAATTTGTGTTTTGTTTTATATTTAGTAGCTCTAACAAGTCATCTCTTATAATTTTTTTATCAAGAAAAAATTGTTTTATTTTTATTATTTCACTACTAATTATTTTTCTATCCTCATAAGAATTTTTAATTATAAAATTTATAATTTCAGGAGTAACCCCACTGTATCCTTTAAGGTTTTGATTTAAATAGTTGTACAATGTCCTTTGATTATCCTGATAACAGGGCACAATTCCGAAATTTATTTTTTTTTCAAAGTAATTTCTTAATTTAGATTTTTTTTCTAATAAGTCACAAAATATATAAATTTTAATATTATTTGAATTATCATCTAAATTTTTTGAAATGATATCAAAAGCTTTATCATTTATTTTATTTAAAAAAATTATTTTTTGATCGTTAAATAGTGATGTATTTACTATTTCATTTCCTAGCAGATCTTTATTTTTAATAATTTCATCTTGAAAAAAATTTATATTTTCTGCCTTTTGATTTAATTCTTTAATTTTTTCTTTTAATTCATCTTTAAGTCCAGTGTTTTCTCCGTAAAAAAGTACTGATTTATATTTTTCTAATGTTGAAGTATTTTGTTCAATTATGTAACTTTTAAGTATCACTTAAGCCTCGAAATAAATATATAAAAAGTTTATTATATCTTCAGCTATTTTTTCAGACAAGTCCTCAATGCTATTTTTTTCGTTTGTTAGAGTTGCCGAATGACTATCATCCACCTGATATGTTATTGTTTTTTCAAAACTTTTATTAATTACTTTTAAAGTATTTTTTTCAGTAATTTTTACGTTAGCAGTTATTCTAAGCTCATATTTTGTAGTTTTTTTTGAAATATTCTTTTCTTTAGATTCTTTTGATTTTGTAAAATCAATTTCAATATTTAATCTATTACTACTTTTGGAAGGAGCGTTAATTGAAATAATATTTTTTACTAAATAACTGATTGTTTTGTCGCCACTAGTTGATATTTCATTAATAGAAAATGTATTATTACCTACTTTATTTATTTTTTTAAAACCACAAGAGTTAAGTATTAATAATGAAAAAATAATAGCAATAAGAGAAATTTTTTTTTTCATAATAAGTTATTGAATTAAATAATTAATAATTCTATTTTTCACAAATATGGTTTTAATAATTTTTTTGTCTAACAGGTGTTTTTTTATTTTTTCATTCTTTTTTGAATAAATTATAGCATCTTTTTCGCTTAAGTCCTTTATTACCTCAAGAACTTCTCTTGTTTTCCCATTTATTTGTATAGCAATTTTTATTTTTTGATTATTTATTGATTCTTCATCAATCACTGGCCATTTATCTATATTTTTTTCATCTAATAATTCTAGACATTCATGAGAAAGATGAGGAGTAAAAGGAATAAGTATTTTCATTAAATCTATTAAACTTTTTCTAAAACACTTTGTACTTATTTCTTTTTTTAAACTTTGATTCATGAAATTATAAATTTCATAAATATTTGCAACAACGACATTAAGTTGAAGATTATTAATTAATTTTGTTATTTTTAAAATGTAGTTACTTATAGTACTTTCAAATTCTTTATCTTTTGTAGATTTATTCTCCTTTCGATTTATTACTTGAATGTTCAAATTATATATTTTCTGCAAAAATTTGTGAGCAGCGCTAACTCCTTGGTTAGACCACAATATGTCTTTTTCAGGAGGGCTATCTGAAAGAATAAACCATCTAACAGCATCTGCTCCAAAGGCATCTATCATATTTTCAGGGTCTATTACATTTTTTTTGGATTTTGACATGGACTCCGAAGGTCCAACCTTTACTTTGGTTTTGTCTTTTATTTTTATAAAAATACCATTTTTATTTTTTTCTACTTCATTAGGACCAAGCCATTTATTACTAGAGTCCTTGTATGTTTCGTGACAAACCATTCCCTGAGTAAATAGACCTTTAAAAGGTTCTTGGCTATTAACGTTAGTATTAACTTTTTTTACAGCTTTCATAAAAAATCTTGAATATAGAAGATGTAAAATAGCATGTTCAACTCCACCTATATATTGATCTACTGGCATCCAGTAATTTAGTTCATCTTCGTTAAAAGGTTTATCAATGTTTTTAGGTGAACAAAATCTCATAAAATACCAAGATGAGTCAACAAAAGTATCTAAAGTGTCGGTTTCTCTTATTGCAGGTTTACCTGTTTTTTTATGCTTAGTTATTTTCCAAGAAGGGTGATTTTCAAGTGGATTTCCACTTTTTTTAAGATCTACATCATCAGGAAGTTTTATTGGTAATTCATTTTTTTCCACAGGGACAATGCTACCGTCTTCAAGGTAAATCATTGGTATGGGACAGCCCCAATATCTTTGTCTTGAAATACCCCAGTCTTTAAGTCTGAAAGTTATTTTTGTATTTCCAATCTTCAAATTTTCAATCTCTTTAATAATCTTTTTTTTTGCATCTTCGACATTAAGTCCATTTAAAAAAGAAGAATTAATCATAGATCCCTCACCAAGGTATGCCTCGTTTAACTTTTTAAGATCAACATCATCATTATTAACGACTTGTATAATTTCTAATTTGTATTTTTTTGCAAAGTCAAAATCCCTTTGATCATGAGCTGGACATCCAAAAATTGCGCCTGTTCCATAATCCATCAAAATAAAGTTTGCAACAAAAACTGGTAATTTTTTATTTTTAATGAATGGATGCTGAGCAAATAAGTTTGTATTAAAACCTATTTTTTCCGCATTAGCTAACGCTTCTTCTGTTGTACCAACTTTCAAACATTCTTTTTTAAACTTAATAAAATCAGCATTTTTTTCAAAATTTTTACAGATGGGATGATCAGATGAAATTGCTAAAAAACTTGCACCAAATATTGTATCTGGACGAGTTGTGAATACTTTTAACTTTTGTTTTTTTTCTAAAATAGAAAAATCAATTTCACAACCTGTAGACTTGCCTATCCAATTTTTTTGCATAAGTTTTACTTTGTCGGGCCATCTATCAAGAGTATCTAAACCATTTAATAGATCATCAGAAAATTTTGTAATATTAAAAAACCATTGAGATAATTTTTTTCTTTCAACTGCTGCCCCAGATCTCCAACCCTTACCATTGATAACTTGTTCATTTGCAAGTACAGTTTGCTCCATAGGATCCCAATTTACATAATTTTCTTTCCTTGAGACGTAACCTTTATTGTAAAAATCTATAAATATTTCTTGTTGATGTTTATAATAATCTTCATCGCAAGTGGAAATTTCATAATCCCAATCAATTGATAAACCTAACATTTTAAGCTGACGCTTCATTTCAGAGATATTTTTTTTCGTCCAGTTTTTTGGGTGTAGGTTGTTTTCTTTTGCTGCATTTTCAGCTGGTAATCCAAAGGAGTCCCATCCCATTGGGTGTAAAACGTTAAAACCATTTAAATATTTAAAACGGGCTATAACATCTCCAATCGTATAGTTTCTTACATGACCCATATGTATTTTACCTGAGGGGTATGGAAACATTTCTAAACAGTAAAATTTTTTGTGATCTTTTGATCTGTAAAGTTTTTGACTTTCAAAAACAGATTTCCACTTTTTTTCTATTAACTTAAAGTTTAATCTATCCATTTAGAAAGAATTAATTTTTTTTATTTTTTTCAAGTAAGGAAGCTTTTGCTAAAATTGATCTAGTAAGTTCTCCTTCAATTTTTGAGTCAATTTTATTTATTCTGCAGTTATTTGCACTTTCACAAGATCTTCTGTGTACAATTATTTTTAAACTGTTAGTTTGAATTTCATTTGAAAGAAACCTTACAGTAATTTTAATAGAGTCTTTTGAGTTATCCGTATCATTGTACCAATCTGTAATGATCATACCCCCAGAATAATCTACTGTTAAGAGTGGTAAAAAATCTAAAATTTCTAATGATGCTCGCCACATAGGATTAGAAGTACTAAACTCATATGAAGTTTTAGACTTACCTAAATTTCCAAGTGATATTCCTTTACCTTCAGAGACATTTTTTCTTGCTCTGTCTCTTGCATTAATTGGAGATTCTCTCGTATCTACCTTTTTAGGCTTAAACATTCCACCACAACCAGATAAAGAGGTTATTAGAAATAATATTAGGGTTATTTTTAATATTTTTGACATTTTTAAGAAATAATTTAATTACAATAATATTATTAGTTTAAATAAGCAATTTTATTGAGGTTTTATGCCGAAATTTGTTGTTTATTTAACTGTTGTAAAAATGTCACAAAGTAAAAAAATAAGCATATATTGCATATGTTATTGATAATTATGTGTTGGATTTATTGTAAATTCCTATCAAGTTTAAATTTAAACTAAACAAAAACAAAGGAAAAATATGAAAAACATAACAAAAATATTGTTATCACTTATTGCTTCTTTTGCTATTTCTACAGCTACTTTTGCTGGAGAAGTGACCGTAACTGGTAGTGCTGTAGCATCTTACCAATTGGGATCTTCTGACAGTACAACTGGCAAAAAAGATGGCAGCAAGAACATTGGTATAGCAAACGAATTGACATTTGCAGCGACTGGAGAATTAGACAATGGTTTCGCTTGGAAATGGCAAACTGAGTTAGATTCTGGTGCTGAAACAACTTCAGGTGCTGGTATTGATGACTCACAATTAGTAATTACTACTGACATGGGTGCAATTGGTATATACGTTTCTGAAGGTTCTCTAAGAGGAGGAGCTTTAGGTTGGGACGTAACAGCTAATGGTGCTGGATCAGACAATGGTGCTGGTGGTGGATTTGTAAACGGAACAGAGTTAAGTGGTTGGAACAACTTACAACTTCATTCTGCTGCGGGTATGTTACCATTCGATACAGTTGTAAAAGTAGGTAGATCTTTCGGTGACACTGGAATTAACTCTAAAAATTCTACAGGTGGTCAAGCTAGTAATACTCACGCAGACTTTACAATCGGTTCATCAACTGCAAACTGGGGTTCTTCTGAAGTAACTCAGTGGCAAGTAACAACAGCTCCAGTAGAAGGCTTAACAGTTACAGCTGACTACTTGGATGTAGGTGAAGTTGCAGCTACTGCAAACGCTTACTCTCCTGAAGAAGGTCACATTTCAGCTAAATACGCTGCGGGAAATTTATCTCTTGGTGCTGGAATGGGTTGGAAACAAAACGCTGTAAGTACAGCAGCTACTGTTTCTACAGTTGACTACTATGAGAATAGAGCATTCGCAATCGGTTATGCTGTTAATGACAACCTAACTTTGTCTTACTCTGATGAAGAATCAAGTGTAAGTTTCAAAGAAGGTGGTACTGGCGTTACAGAGTCTAGAAACGCTGATATCGATGTAACAGTTACTTCTATCCAAGGTGCTTACACAATGGGTGGAATGACTATTGCTTTATCATTGGATGATATCGAAAACTCAGGTTATGTACAAGCTGCTGATGAAACAGAGTTCTTATTAAACGTTTCAATGGCGTTCTAAATATAACTAAATTAAGTTATTAAAAAAGCCGGCTAATTATAGCCGGCTTTTTTTTTATCTCTGATAAAATAGCTATTGATTTGGCACCTAACAACTTTGTCTTTCCAAAATTATTTAATTTTATTCCCCCAAGAGGTATAAAATTTTGTTTAGCTATAATGCATATTAAATTGAATTTTGTGATACCTAAAAATGTACTTTTTTCTGGATAATTAGTTTTAAATAATCTGGAAAGAATAATTTCCTTACAGCCTTGCTTCTTTTTTATATTTATTTCTTTAAAGTTATGGGCTGAACCAATAATTTTAAAATTTTCTTTATTAATTTTACAAAAATTTATTCTCTTGTTATAGGCAGAAATATAGATACCGTCTGCTTTCAATTTCATAGCTAATCTTAAATTATTAGCAATATAAAAATCTATATTTTTTTTTTTACATTTTTTTCTGAATTCAATTATATCTTTAATGATGTGTTTTTTTTCTTGTTGACGGTATATTATTGAAAATTTACTTCTTTTTTTTATTAAATCAAAATTTAATGCTTTAATATTTTCGATATATAGGTAATAATTCTTTTTAACAATGAACATATGACAACAATAATTAATAATTTAAATAAAGTAAGATCTGATATTAACAACAAAAATGTTAAAATTATAGCTGTCAGTAAAACCTTTTCGTTCTCATATATTAAACCTTTAGTTGATAGTGGTCATATTCATTTTGGTGAAAATAAAGTCCAAGAAGCCGAAACGAAATGGAGTTTATTCAAAAAAACAAATCAGGAAGTTAAACTCCACATGATTGGTAAATTACAGTCCAATAAAGCAAAAAAAGCTATAGAACTTTTTGATTATATTCATTCTCTAGATAATAAAAAGTTAGCCGATACTTTGAGTAAAAATGAAAGTATTTTAAATAAAAACTTGAAGTATTTTATTCAAGTAAATATTGGTAATGAGAATCAGAAATCAGGTATTTTGCCTTCAGATTTAGATAATTTTTTTACCTATTGTACAAAAGAAAAAAATTTAAATGTTATTGGCTTGATGGCTATTCCTCCTAACGATAACAACACAAGAAAATATTTTCAATATTTATCCGAAGCTAATGCTTCACTTGAACTACCAGAACTTAGTATTGGAATGTCTTCAGACTATAAAACAGCTTTGGATTTTAAAGCTTCTTTTTTAAGAATTGGCAGTTTAATTTTTGGTCCAAGAAACTAATATATACTTATTATACTATTCTTATTTAATTTAGAAACTATCAATCTCATATCTTTTTCCTTAATCGCTACACATCCAATTGTAGGTTTATAATCTTTTGTCAGGTGCATAAAAATTGCACTACCTTTATTTTTTATCGTAGGATTTTGATTGTAATTTAAAACTAGAATTAGATCATAAATTTTTTTTTTTAAATATAATTTTTCAGCACTATATTTAAAAGGAAATTTAATTAATTTATTATAATATTTTGAGTTAATATCATTACACCAACCCATATTCTTTTTAATAATAATTTTGTTTATTTTTGATTTAATTTTTTTTATACGATCTATCCTATAGTATAGCGCTTTAAATTTAAAATTTCCTCTAGGTGTGCATTTATCACCTTCCTTTTTTTTATTTGAAATTCCCCTTTTACCTATTGAACATTTTACTTTATAGTTATCGAAGTATAATTTTTTTTTAACTAGTTTTATATGCATAATACAAATACAAAAAAAAAGCTTCTTTGTTTTGGCTCTTCAGATTTTAACAATTCATTTGATGAACTTAAAGAGTATTTAAATTTTAATTTAACTTTTACACAAGATTTAAATCTTGAAATTTTAGATGAAAATATTAGTATTTTGTTAATTGACAATCTAGTTTTAAAGAATGACAAAACATTAAAAACGTTAAAAATGCTTAAGATCCCTAAATTACTTTTCGCAGAAGCCAATTTTAAAGATCCATGCGAATGTTCTGCGAGAATGGATTTGCCATTAAAGTTTAGTGATTTAAATATTATCCTAAATGAAATTTTAACTAAAAAAAAATTTAATGACAACTCTTCTATAAATATTAAAGACTATATTTTAGACAAAAATGAAAAAAAATTAAAAAAGAATAATACATTTATAGTTATTACAGAAAAAGAAATTCAGTTGTTAGAGTTATTATTTAAAAATGACCAATCGTTAACAAAGAAGGATATATTAAAAACCGTTTGGAAATATGCTGAAGATGCAGATACTCATACGGTTGAGACCCACATATATAGGTTAAGAAAAAAAATATTAAATAAATTTAAAGATGAAAATTTTATTATTAACGACAAAAAAGGCTATTTAATCTGAAAAAAAGAAATAAAATAGCTATAGATTTATTTTCGAAGAAATACCGAAAACGTGTCGTGAGACCAAAAAAAGGTAAAGGAAGCTTTAGACGGAAAAAAACTTAGTTTAAATTATCTTTAAAAAAATCTAATCATAAATTAAGTCTTGCACCAATTGTTTGAATAATTTTTGAGGACAATTCAGTGCCTTTTTCTAAGCTTTCTTTTAATGTTTTGCCGTTAATATATCCATGGAGAAAACCTCCTGCAAATAGGTCACCTGCTCCAGTTAAATCTACAATTTTAAGATTTCTTTTAGCTGAGCACTCTACAATTTCATTATTTTTAATCGCTAAAGCTCCTTTTTCTCCTCGAGTAATTACTATTAGTTTATTAATTTTTTTTGAAAACTCAATTACATCTTCAAATTTTTTAGCATCAATTAAAGACATGATTTCTTGTTCATTAGCAAAAGTAATATGTAATTTGTTTTTAACTAAATCTAAAAAATGCAACTTATGTCTTTCTACACAAAATAAATCTGACAAAGACATCGCTACTTTATTTGAATTTTGAATTGCTTTTTCAAAAGCCTTTTTAGGCTCTCCTTCATCCCAAAGATATCCCTCTAGAAACAAGAGCTCACTGTTTTTTACTGAATTAATGTCTATATCATTTTCATTAATTTTGCCTGCTGTTCCAAGGAATGTGCACATAGTTCTTTCTGAGTCAGGGGTAATTAAAATCAAGCAAGTACCAGTAGGAATTGCTTCTTTTTTTTTGGAATAGAAGTATTTAACTTTTTCTTTTTTTAGTCCTTCTTCATACTTGGCACCAAGCTTATCATCACTAATTTTACCAATAAAACCAACATCATTTTCAAGTTGAGAAAGACCTACTATAGAATTAGCAACTGAACCACCAGAAACTGTTTCTTCAATTTTAAGGTTTGAGAGTAATTTTTTAAATTCAC
>NHHT02000016.1 GCA_002170875.2 Pelagibacteraceae bacterium TMED170
CCGCCAATGTTAATGTTTGACAGAATAACTGAAATTAAAAAAGATGTGGGTGAATTTAAAAAGGGATTTATAAAAGCTGAGTTAGATATTAAAGATAACTTGTGGTTTTTTGATTGCCATTTTCAAAATGATCCTGTAATGCCAGGTTGCCTAGGTTTAGATGCTATGTGGCAGTTAGTTGGTTTTTATTTAGGATGGATTGGTGAACCAGGTAAAGGTAGAGCCTTAGGAGTAAATTCCGTTAAATTTACAGGCGAAGTTCTTAAAAAGGTCAAAATGGCTACATATGAAATTAGTATGAAGAGAATTTTAAAAAAAGAAGGTGCGGTAGTTGGTTTAGCTAATGGTATACTATTAGCAGATGGTAAAAAAATTTACTCAGCAGAAAATTTAAAAGTAGGATTATTTAAGTCATGAAAAGAGTAGTGGTTACAGGTGTTGGGATTGTATCTTGTCTTGGAAACAATCAAGATGAAGTTTATCAATCACTTTTAAATTCAAAATCTGGAATATCATTTTCTGAGGAGTATAAAGAATTTAATTTAAAAAGTAATGTTCATGGTAAGCCAAAGATTAAACTTGAAGACCACGTAGATAGAAAGTTCATAAGATTTATGGGTCCTGGCTCTGCTTATAACTATATATCTATGAACGAGGCTGTGAAAGACTCTGGATTAGAGGAAAAAGATATAAGTAATATTTTAACTGGAATGATTATGGGCTCTGGTGGTCCTTCGATAGAAAATGTTATTCTAGCAGCAGATAAAACAAGAGAAAAGAATCCAAAAAGAATGGGTCCTTTCATAGTGCCTAGAACGATGTCAAGCACTGCTTCGGCAACTTTAGCAGTTCCATTTAAAATAAAAGGGGTAAATTACACAATTAGCTCTGCTTGTGCAACGAGTGGTCACTGTATAGGCAATGCAATGGAATTAATTCAGCTTGGTAAACAAAAAATCATTTTTGCAGGTGGAAGTGATGAAGTACATTTTGCAATGACTGCAATGTTTGATGCTATGACAGCACTGTCATCTAAATATAATGATACTCCTGAAAAAGCCTCAAGACCATATGATAAAACAAGAGATGGTTTTGTTATTTCTGGAGGTGGAGGTGTAGTTGTTTTGGAAGAATATGATCATGCAAAAGCAAGAGGAGCAAAAATTTATGCTGAACTTACAGGGTACGGAGCAACATCTGATGGGTTTGATATGGTAGCTCCTTCAGGAGAGGGTGCAGTAAGATGTATGAAAATGGCTTTAGGAACAGCTAAAAATAAAATTGATTACATAAATACTCACGGTACTTCAACGCCCGTTGGAGATATTACAGAATTAAAAGCAGTTGGAGAAGTCTTTAATGAATATAAACCTAAAATTAGCTCAACAAAATCATTAGCTGGTCACTCTCTTGGGGCAACTTCTGTACACGAAGCTATTTACAGTTTAATTATGATGAAAAATAATTTTATTGCTGCTTCAGCTAACATATCTAACATAGATGAGGAAGCAAAAAAATATCCAATTGTAACTAAAGTTGAAAAAAATGTAACTTTAAATTCAGTAATGTCTAATAGTTTTGGTTTTGGAGGAACTAATGCAACTTTAGTTTTTGAAAAGGTATAATTTATGGAATTAATGAAAGGAAAAAAAGGATTAATTATGGGCGTTGCAAATGAACGTTCAATTGCATGGGGTATTTCACAAAAACTTGCAGAAGCAGGTGCTGAATTAGCTTTTACGTACTTAGGTGACGCCTTAAAAAAAAGAGTCATTCCTTTAGCAGAAAAATTAAATTCAAAAATAACTTTTAGTTGTGATGTTGAAAAAAAAAATGAAGTAATTAAACTCTTTGAAGATATTAAATCTCAATGGGGTGAAATAGACTTTATTGTGCACGCTGTAGCATTTTCTGATAAATCAGAGTTATCTGGTGAATATCTAAATACGACTAGAGAAAACTTTTTAAAAAGTATGTTAATCTCATGTTTTTCTTTTACAGAAGTTTCTAAAGAAGCCTCAAAAATAATGAAAAAAGGTGGAAGTATGATAACTCTGACATACGAATCATCAAAGGCTATACCTAATTATAATGTTATGGGAGTTTGTAAATCAGCGCTTGAGGCAAGTGTAAAATATTTAGCTAGAGACTTGGGAGCTAAAGGAATAAGAGTAAATGCTATAAGTGCTGGTCCAATAAAGACCTTGGCAGCCTCAGCTATTGGTGATGCAAAGTTTTTGTATAAATGGAATGAGAGCCATTCTTTTTTAAAAAGAAATGTAGATATTCATGATGTAGGTAACTCTGCTTTGTATTTATTGAGTGATCTTGCTGCAGGCGTAACAGGAGAAATTCATTATGTTGATGCAGGATATAATAAAGTAGGAATGCCAGATCCAAAAAATATTTCTTAACTTGTGAAAATAACATTACTAAAATGCAGAAATAGTAAGTCTAAATAGATCTAAAAAAATTTATAAATAATCAATAAATGAAAAACTTAAATAAAAAAGTAAAAGAAAAATTGAATAATTTTTTTGATTGGGTCAAAGGAGCGGAGCTCATCGAACTTAATAGTTGTGACGTTAATGAAGACCCGGTAAGACCAGAGCTTGATATTAAATTTAGAACCGAATATGGACGAAAAATTTATGGAGTAAGGTATAAAAAAGAGATTTGTGCAATTATGTGTTTTGGATTTACAAACGATATCCCAAAAACAGTTGAAGAGCTAGATTTGATGACTAAAGATGCTCATTTACAAAGCACTNTAAGAGATCGCAATGTAGGAAAAATAGCTATTGCTTATACTGTATGGTCTAAAAAGAAAGGAGGGGGAAAATTGATTGTTAAGGAAGTATTTAAAAAAATTAAAAAANCAAATCATTTAAATAGATTGGTCACCTTATCCCCTTTAACTGAAATGGCTAGAAATTTTCATTTACATAATGGAGCCTTTGAACTTCAGGTAAATGAAAAAACTCAAAATTTTGAATATAAAATTTAAACTTTAAGCTACGGCTTGCTTGATAGATAGTTTAACCTTGCCTCTGTCAAAACCTACGACTTTTACAGAAACTTCGTCACCTTCTTTTACGACATCTCCTACTTTGGCAACTCTTTTAGCTGCAAGTTCTGAAATATGAACTAATCCATCTTGTTTTCCTAAAAAATTTACAAAAGCTCCAAACTCCATAATCTTTACAACTTTACCTTTATAAATTTTTCCCATCTCTGGCTTAGCAACAAGATTTTTAATAATTTCCATTGCTTTATTTCTTGATTCTTCATCTGGTGCTGCAACTGTAACTTCACCTGTATCTTTTACATCAACTTTAGCACCTGATGTTTCAACTATTTCTCTAATAGTTGCACCACCTTTTCCTATTACAGTAGCGATATCTTTTTTATCAACTTTAATTGTTTCCATCTTAGGAGTGTGTTTTGAGAATTCTTTTCTTGAATTTTTTAAAGCTTTATTCATTTCTTCTAGAATATGTTCTCTTCCTCCTTTAGCTTGTTCCAGCGCCTGTTCCATGATTTCAAAAGTAATGCCTGTAATTTTGATATCCATCTGAAGGGATGTAATACCATTTTTTGTTCCGGCTACTTTAAAGTCCATATCTCCTAAATGATCTTCATCTCCTAAAATATCTGATAATACGGAGAAATTATTTTCTTCTTTTATTAAACCCATTGCTATACCTGCAACAGGCTCTTTTATTGGGACACCAGCGTCCATAAGAGCTAATGAAGTGCCACAAACAGTTGCCATTGAAGATGATCCATTGGACTCTGTAATTTCAGATACAACTCTTAAAGTATATGGAAAGTTTTCTGCTTTTGGTAAAGACGAATTAATTGCTCTCCATGCCAATTTCCCGTGACCTATCTCTCTTCTACCAGTTCCTATTCTTCCACATTCTCCAACAGAAAAAGGAGGAAAATTATAGTGAAGCATAAATCTGTTTCTCTGCATTCCGCTTAAACTTTCTACTCTTTGCTCATCATCGGACATTCCTAAAGTAGTTACTACAAGAGCTTGTGTTTCGCCCCTTGTAAATAAAGCCGACCCGTGCGTCCTTGGCAATACTCCAACTTCGCACTTAATTTGTCTTACATCTGATAAGCCTCTTCCATCAATTCTTTTTTTATCTTTTAGAATTGCTGTTCTAACTATATCTTTTTCAAGTGATTTTAGCTGGGCCATGACTTGATTTTCTGTAATTAAATCGTCTTCAGCAAACATTTCTTTACACTTTGTCTCGATTTCAGAAATTGCTGTTGATCTTTTCTTTTTATCTATTTCTTTGAAAGCTTTTCTCAAATCTGCTTCAAAAGTAGTAGTAATTTTCTTTTTTACTTCTGAATGATCTACTTCTTCTACTTTCCACTTAGCTT
Source organism: Pelagibacteraceae bacterium TMED170 (assembly GCA_002170875.2). Next base: position 4,402 of record NHHT02000016.1, read on the forward strand.
TTCCAGCTTTTTTAGCAAGATTTTCTATAGCTTTAATAACTGGAACAAAATTTTCATGTCCAAATTTTACTGCATCAAGCATTACTTTTTCGGTTAACCCTGAAGTCTCCGACTCAACCATCAAAACTGCATCTTTTGTTCCTGCAACTACTAAATCTAATTCTGATTCCTCTAATTCTTTAGGAGACGGATTTAATAAATATTTTCCTTCTTTATATCCAACTCTGCTGGCTGCTATTGGACCTTGAAAAGGTAATCCAGAAATCGCTAAAGCAGCAGATGAAGCTATTATAGACAAAATATCGGCCTGATTTTCTCCATCGTAGGATAAAACTGTTGGAAGTAATTGTACCTCATTTAAAAAACTTGATGGAAACAGAGGACGAATAGGTCTATCAATCAATCTTGAAATTAATGTTTCTGCCTCAGTGGGCCTAGCTTCTCTTTTAAAATACCCTCCAGGTATTTTTCCTGCCGCATAATATTTTTCTTGATAATTCACAGATAAAGGAAAATAATCTTGTCCATCTTTAAGATTTTTAGCTCCCACTACTGTTGCGATAACAACGGTCTCGCCGCAAGTTGCAATAATAGCTCCATCAGCTTGTCTTGCTACTTTTCCAGTTTCTAATATTATTTTTTTTCCATTAATTTCAATTTCTTCTTTATAAATTTTAAACATTATTTCCTTAAATTTAATTGTTTTAATACCTTAGTATATGATTCTGAGTTTTTTCTTTTTAAATATGCTAATAATTTTTTTCTTCTATTGACTGATTTTGTTAATCCAACAGTTGAATGTTTATCTTTTTTAGCTTTTTTAAAATGTTCTGCTAATTTGGTAATTTTATTTGTTAATAGTCCAATTTGAACTTCTACCGAGCCCACATCTTTTGCATTTATTGCTAGTGACTTAATTGTATCTTTTTTTATCTGTTTCATTCTCTTTATTTTTTTTTATCAATCTTTCTATTTTTTCAGCATATTCAAAAGAGTTATCTTCTACAAATGCAAGCTTAGGAAGAAACTTGATATCAAGTTTTTTTGATAATGCTTTTCTAACAAGATGAGAGTACTCCGTCAAGACACTTACCGTTTCTGTCATATGTTCTCCGCCTAAAGGAATAACATACACCCTTGCGGTTTTTAGATCAGGCGTCATTCGGACTTCAGTTACGGTTATTATTTTTGTATTAAATGATGGGATTTTAGCCTCATTTCTAATAAAAATTTCACCTAAATTTTGTTTTACCAATTCTCCGACTCTAAGTTGTCTTTGACTATATTCTGGATATCTACTTGTTTTTTTCATTAAATTTTTCTCTCAATTTTTTCTACAAGGTATGATTCAATTATATCTTTTTCTTTAAAATCAATAAAGTCCTTTAAGGCTATTCCACATTCTTGACCGGTCTTAACTTCCTTCACTTGATTTTTTTCTCTAAAGATACTTATTATTTCTCCATCATAAACTACAACTCCATCACGAGTGATTCTTGCTTTCGACTTATTTTTAATTTCTCCATCCACAACTTTTGAGCCCGCAATTCTTCCAGCATTAGATACTTTAAAAACTTTTTGTATTTCTGCTGAACCACTTACTGTTTCTTTAATATCTGGCTCTAATAATCCAGAAAGGGCTTTTTCTACGTATTCAAGAGCTTCATAAATAATATTAAAATATTTAATTTCTATATTTTGTTCTTCTGCTAGTTTTTTAGCTTCCCGATTTGGCTTGACATTAAAACCAATAAGTATTGCCTCGGAAGCTTTTGCTAATGAAACATCAGTTTCATTTATCATTCCTATATCTGATAATATTATTTTACTTTTTACTTCAGCATGTACTATTTTATCAATAGAATTTTTTAAGGCTTCATTTGATCCTTGTACGTCGGACTTAATAATAATATTCAATTCTTCTTTACTATCTTTATTTTCAAATAAAGTTGTTTTGTCCTTTGCTTTCAATATATTATTATTTCCTGAATTATTTTCTTTTCTAAATTTAGCTATTTCTTTGGCCTTGTCCTCGTCTTCCGTAACTAAAAATTCTGCACCTGCAAATGCTGAATCGTTCATTCCAAGTATTTCAACGGGCATTGAGGGTGTAGCCTCATTAACTATCTTTCCTTCATAATCAATCATTGCCCTAATTTTTCCCCATGTGTTGCCGCAAACAAAATAATCTCCTTTTTTAAGCAAACCATTTGAAATTAAGATTGTGGAAACTGGTCCTTTGCCTTTATCTATTTTTGATTCAATTACTACTCCTGTTGCCAAACCAGTTGTTGAGGCTCTTAAATCTAAAATCTCTGATTGTAACAAAATATTTTCTTTTAATTTATCTAAATTCTGCTTTTTAGTTGCTGACACTTCAACAAACAATGTGTCTCCACTTAAATCTTCTGCGATTAGTTCATATTGCATAAGTTCATTTTTAATTTTACTAATATTTTTATTTGGTAAATCACATTTGTTAATCGCAACTATTATTGGAACTTTTGCAGCTTTAGAATGTTGTATTGCTTCAATAGTTTGAGGTTTTATTCCGTCGTCAGCTGCAACTACTAAAACTACAATATCTGTAATTTTAGATCCTCTAGCTCTCATTTCTGTAAACGCAGCATGACCGGGTGTATCTATAAATGTAATTGCTTTATCTTTTTCAGTTGTAACCTGATATGCCCCTATATGCTGAGTTATGCCACCATGTTCTCCGGATACAACATTTGAGTTTCTCAAGGCATCTAATAAGGAGGTTTTACCATGATCTACGTGCCCCATAATAGTAACTACTGGAGGTCTCTTTTTAACATCCTTACCTTCCAATTTAATTTTTTTATTAACTTCTAGATTTGGACTGTCTTCCAAAATTGCTTTATGACCAAATTCTTTTACTATGTACTCGGCTGTATCTTTATCAATAATATGATTGATTGTTGCTACAACTTTCATATTTAATAAGAATTTAATAATATCATTAGAACGTTCTGCCATTCTATTTGATAATTCTTGAATTGAAATTTGTTCTGGAATTTTTACATCTCTTATAATTTTTTTAAATTCTTTCTTCTCATCAATGTTTTGGTCACTTCTCTTTTCTTTTAATCTAGCTCTTTTAACTGATGCTAAACTTCTTTGTTTTATTTCAATTTCTTCAACATTCATTGCCCTAGCTACAGTTAGTTTAAAGTCCCTTTTGTTGATTGGTCCTTTTAATTTTAGTTTGTTTTTAATCGGTTTTTTTTCTTCTTTTTTAATAAAATCTTTAGTTGCCTGTTGTTCGACAAACTTTCGTGCAAAATTTTTTTTGTTGTTTGTATCAATCCTTTTAGAGGGACTAAAACTTGATTTAGCTTTACCAATATCTTTAGGATTTTTAAATTGTTTCTTTTTTTCTATTGAAAATGCTTTCTTGCCATCTTTAGCTAATGATGAGATATCTATTTTTTTAGTTAAAGTGGTCGAAATAGTTAAAGTTTTTTTCTTATTTTTCTTTTCATCCATAATTATTTTATTTAAAAACAATCTCTCTAGCGGACATTATTAAATTGTCTGCTTCTTCTCTTGAAAGAGCAAACTCTTCTAAATAGCCTTCAGTTCTAATTTTTTTTCCTTTTATTTCATCATAACCGCCTATCAATTCGTCAGATGATAGATCTGCAAAATCACTTAATTTCTTTATATTTCTTTTACCCAACATAACTAGCATTCCTTGGGTGATGCCTTTTAAATTTATTAAAGAGTCTTCCACTCCTAGTTCTTTTAATTTTTTTGAAACTTCCTCTCTATCTTTAATTAAATTTTCTTTAGACCTATTAATAAGTTCAGTTGCAGTGCTTTCATCGATTCCTTCAATTTTGGAAATATCTTCTGGTTTAGCCTGGGAAATTTCTTCTATTCCTTGGAAGCCTTCTGATACTAAAAGTTGACCAAGTGTTTCGTCAACTTCTAGACTTTTAATTAAAGTTTCAGTTCTATCTCGAAATTCAGTCTGTCGTCTTTCTGAATCTTCTTGGTCAGTAAGAATATTTATTTCATAATTGGTTAGCTTAGATGCTAACCTAACATTTTGTCCCCTTCGTCCGATCGCCTTACTTAAATTTTCTTCAGTTAAAATTACATCAATTCTTTTATTTTCTTGATCAATTAAAACTTTTTGTATTTCAGCTGGTGATAATGACTCTGAAATTAATGTAGGAAGGTCCTCAGTCCATTTAATGATATCAATTTTTTCGCCATGTAGTTCATTAACTATAGTTTGAACTCTGCTACCTCTCATGCCCACACACGCACCCACTGGATCAATTGAACTATCTTGTGACATAACACAGATCTTAGCTCTGCTTCCTGGATCTCTAGCTACGGATTTTATTTCAATTACACCTTCATAAATTTCGGGCACTTCTTGAAAAAAAAGTTTTGCTAAAAACTGAGGATGAGCTCTTGATAAAAATATTTGATGTCCTTTTAATTCCTTTTTAACCTCATAACAGTATGCTTTCACTCTATCGCCAGTTTTTAAAATTTCTCTTGGTATTAATTCATCTTTTTTTATAACACCTTCGGCCCGCCCTAAATCCATAATGACGTTTCCATACTCTAAACGTTTAATAATTCCACTTAGTACTTGGCCTTGTTTTTCAATAAAATCTTCATACTGCCTATTTTTTTCTGCCTCTCTTACTTTAAAACTAATTACTTGTTTTGCACTTTGTGCAGCTATTCTTCCAAAGTCTATCTGGGGTAATTCTTCAAAAATTTTATCTCCAATTTTAAGTTCTTTATTTTTGCTGATTTCTATTGCTTTTTCTAAATCAATCTCCGTGTTGGGATCCTGCACTTCTTCAGATATCTCTAGGACCTTATTAATTTTTATTTCACCATTTTCTCTATCAATTTTTACCGCAATATTATTATCGTTACCAAATTTTGTTAATGCAGCCTTTTGAATAGCACTTTCCATTGACTCTATTACTAATTCTTTATCTATGGATTTTTCGTTGGCTACAGCTTCTACAATTCTTAACAGTTCTAATTTGTCTAAACCCCTATTTAACATTTTATTCCTTTTTTTATATTTTCCAAAAAAAAATGGGCTTAAGCCCATTCAGAAATTTACAAATTTTTAATCTCTTTTAATGAATATTTAGGAGTTTTTCAAGTTTACAGTTTAAAAATAGCAGTTTTATCAGTTTTTTCCCAAGAAAATTCCCCATTATCTGACGGCTCTCTTCCAAAATGACCGTAAGCAGCAGTTACTTCATAAATAGGTTTATTTAGGCCCAATAACTCCCTGATTCCTCTTGGTGATAAATCAAAATTTTTCTCTATAATTTTTTTTATTTCTTCAGTTTTATTTATGTCTTTATCATCAAGTCTTACGTAGACAGATAAAGGCTTTGAAACACCTATGGCATATGCAAGTTGAATAAGACATTTTTCTGAAACACCAGCGGCTACAATATTTTTTGCAAGGTATCTAGAAACATAGGCAGCTGACCTGTCAACTTTAGTAGGGTCTTTCCCAGAAAAAGCTCCTCCTCCATGAGGTGCAGCTCCTCCATAAGTATCAACAATTATTTTTCTACCGGTTAAACCAGAGTCTCCATCTGGACCTCCAATAATAAATTGACCTGTAGGATTAATATAAATTTCTTTACTTTTTAAATCTTTTAAAAAAGTTTCGGGTATAGATTTTTTTATATAAGGAATAATCAATTCTTTTACTTTTTCTTGATTTAAGTCTTTAGAATGCTGAGTTGAAATAACTACTGAAGTAACTTTTGTAGGTTTGCCATTTTCATAAAACATAGTGACTTGGCTTTTTGAATCTGGCTCAATGCCTTTTAATATACCTGCTTTTCTATCTTTAGCCATTAATCTTAAAATTTTGTGTGAAAAATGTATTGGTGCAGGCATTAAAACCTCAGTTTCTTTACAAGCAAACCCGAACATTATTCCTTGGTCGCCAGCACCTTCATCTTTATTATCTTTTGAATCTACGCCCATAGCTATATCTGTAGACTGTGCATGTAAATGGGACTCGATGTTTGTTTGTGATTTCCAGCTAAATCCTTTTTGATCGTATCCAATATCTTTAATACAATCTCTTACTTTTTGTATTATTTCTTCTTTTTCAATTTTTGGTCCTCTAATTTCTCCAGCCAAAATTACTTTATTTGTTGTCGTTAAAGTTTCACATGCAACCCTTGAATATGGATCTTTAGATAAATAACTATCAACAACCATGTCAGAAATACGGTCACATACTTTATCTGGATGGCCTTCAGAAACTGACTCGCTTGTAAAAAAATAATTTTTATTTGTCATTATAATTTATTCCTTAAAGTAAAAAAGATGATTGTATATGTAAATAAAAGTATGAAAAATATCAAATCATTTTTATTTTTATAATTATTATTAACATTGACGATTTTTAATTCAATATTACCAGTTTCATTTGGTTCTAATCGTTTTACCACTTTTCCAGTATGATTTATAAAGGCACTTACACCTTGATTGGCAGACCTCACGACAAAAGTATTGCTTTCGATTGCTCGAAATATTGCTTTTGCAAAATGTTGATATGGTCCAATTGAACCTCCAAACCATGCATCTTCTGAAATATTAAAAATTAAATTAAAATTTTTATTTTGTATAAGTTGAGGAAAAATAATCTCATAGCAAATTAAAGGTAATACTTCAAAGCTATCTATAATTATATTTTTTTGTTTTTCTCCTTTAAGGAAAGAACCATGGCCTCCTGTAATTTTTTTAAAACCAAATTTGTTTAAAAATTTTTCAAAAGGTAAAAATTCACCAAATGGTACTAATTTAATTTTATTATATTTATATAAAACCTCTAGATTATTATTAACTAAAACTAGACTGTTATAATAATTATTAGAAATATTTTCTCTTGTATTTATACCGAACACTATCATTTGATTATCTGAAAAATTTTTATTAAATAAATTCTTAAATTTCTTAATTTCAGATAATTCATATCCAACGAATACACCCTCAGGCCAAATAAATATTGTATTTTTGTTGTTCTCTGGTTCGCTATATCTAATTAGTTTTTGAACTAATTTTTCAATATCTGCAAAGTTTAAATTATATTTTAAATCGAAATTAGGTGAAACAATTTTAATATTAAGGGAATTACTATTTGTAATATTTATACTATTATAAATTTTTTCTTCTGTAGAAATTTTATAAGATCCATAAATATAATTCGAAAAAAATAATATTGATAAAATAAAAAAAATTGTTAAGTTAATCTTTCTTTTTTTAAATATTAACAATAGAGGTAAACAAAATATAGTTAAAGAAAGTAAATTGAACGCAAATAAGCCAATATAATTTAATAACTGTAAAACCTCTGGAAACCATGACCAGCTGTAAGCCCACAAGTTCCATGGAAAACCTGTTAGAATTTTACTTCTTAAAAAATCTATAAAAGATAATGAAGAGCAAAAAATTAAAATTGATGTAAAGTTGTTTGTGATAAAAGGCCCCATTAACAAAGTTCCTAATCCAAAGAACAGACCTAAGAATAAAGGAATGAGAATTAAGGCAAAAGGTATGAGGTATAAAAATTGTTCATCATAAGTTAATGAGTGTGAAATCCAATAAACTCCTGAAAGAAAAAAACCTACTCCAAACAAATATCCTACTAAAAATAAATTTTTAAGATACGGTTTTTTTCTGTAAACACTTTTTGATTTTCTCTTAACATAAGATAAAATTAAAAAAAAAGAAGGGATTATCAAAAAATTTATAAAGGTAAAATTAAAAGGTTGAAAACTGAAAACTGATAATATCCCTAAAAAAAAAGGTATTAAAAAAATAACAGCTAATCTGCTATCAAAAATTTTATGCATTTTCATTTAACTAATTAGCTTTATAAATTTATTTTCTAACTTCTTCATTTTTAAATAGTCTTTATCAATTTTATGTTTGTATCCTAACAAATGTAAAAACCCGTGTATCCAAAGTTTATCAAATTCATTTTTTAAAAAATTTACTTTTGTTTTATCTAGCACATTATTTAAATTTATAATTATATCTCCCAAATAAATTAAATTTTTTTTTCTTAACAATTTACCTAATGAGTTTTTTTCATAAAATGGAAAAGATAAAACATCGGTGATTTTATTTTTTTTTCTAAATTTTTTATTTAATCTTTTAATCTCTTTATTCGCAGATAATAGAATGGAAAATTCTAATTTTTTTTTTTTTAAAAAAAAAATCTTGATTAATTTTCTTTGTTTGAGATTTTAAATATAACTCTGGCTTTTTAATAAATTTTTTCCAGCCTTTTTCACTAACAACAACATTAACTCTGATCATCAATTTTGCTTTGATAAGCTTGAATAATTTTTGAAACTAAAGGGTGTCTAACTACGTCTTTGTGATCAAATTCAATAATCTTAATCTCTTTTATTTTATTTAATATTTTTTTTGATTTTAATAGACCAGAATGAGACATGTTGACTAAATCTATTTGAGATGGATCTCCATTTACTACCAGCTTAGAATTTTCACCAATTCTAGTAAGAAACATTTTAATTTGAGTTGATGTTGCATTTTGGGCTTCATCTAAAATAGCAAAAGAATTTTTTAAAGTTCTTCCTCTCATAAATGCTAAAGGTGCGATTTCTATTTCACCGCTTTCAATCATTCTTTGAATTTTTTCAAATCCAAATAAATCATATAAAGCATCGTACAAAGGTCTTAAATATGGATCTACTTTTTCTTTCATGTCTCCAGGTAAAAAACCAAGTTTTTCCCCTGCTTCAACTGCTGGTCTAGATAAAATCACACGTTCAACTTTTTTTTCAAGTAATAAAGTAATTGCAACAGATACTGCTAAAAAACTTTTCCCTGTACCTGCTGGGCCAATTGACATTACTATATCGTTTTCTTTTAAAGCTTTAATATAATCAGCTTGACGTTCTGATCTTGCTATGACTGATTTTTTAGGTGTCTTAATTAATTGTTTTAAAGACCTAACATTGGAATTTTCAGCATTTTTGATAATTTTTTTCACAGATAAAATTATATCATTCTTTTCTACTATATTTGTCAAAAGATATTTATTTATTAAAAATTTAATAGCTTCACATATCTGACTAATATCCTCATTTTTTCCTTTAGCTGTAATAGAATTACCTCTAAAAAAAATCATAGTATTAGTCAATTGTTCAAGATCTGACAAATTTTTATTAAATTCTCCAACGATAGCCATTAACATATCATTGTCAGATATTTGAATATTCACTGTTTCTTTATCTATTTTTTTAATAATTAGATTTTGTTCTAACTTATTAATTTTTGACATAATTTATGCGGCAACGTTCTTTTTATTATTAAAATTAATTTTTCCAAAAAGTGTATTATGATTAAAACTATCAATTTTTACTTCTATCAGCTTACCAGTTAAATCTCTTGCACTTTCTACAATAACTGAATTTGAATATTGATCTCTTCCAAAATATTTATTCTGGTTATTTAATTTATTCTCAAAAAGAACCTCAACTTTTGTACCAACAATTTTTTTTCTATAATTATTTTTTATTTCATCTGCAATTTTTTGGAAAACTTTTAATCTTTGCTTTGCTATATTTGCATCAATAGGTTTAAAATTTGAAGCAGGTGTACCTGGCCTTGAACTATAAATAAATGAGTAAGAGTTAATAAATTTAACTTCTTTCATCAATGAAATAGTACTTTTAAAATCTTCTTCTGTTTCTCCAGGATAACCAATTATAAAATCGCTTGAAAACTTAATATTAGGTTTTTTATTTTTTAGTTTTTTTAAAATAGCTTTATATTGTTTAATATCATGTTTTCTATTCATCAATTGTAATATTCTAGATGAGCCACTTTGTACTGGTAGATGGAGAATTGGCATTAATTTGTCATTACCTTGATATGAATTAATTAAGTCTTCGGTCATATCTTTGGGATGAGATGTTGTATATCTAATTCTTTTCAATCCAACTAATTTTTTAAGTTCGCCAAGTAAGTCCGACAATTTATATCCTTTATGATTGTAGGCATTAACATTTTGACCTAACAATATTATTTCTTTAACCCCATTTTCTATCAGCTGTTTAGCTTCAAGTACTATTTCTTTAACAGATCTAGAATACTCAGGACCTCTGGTATAAGGGACCACACAAAAGTTGCAAAATTTATCACAACCTTCTTGTATTGTTAAAAAAGATGAGATTTTTGAATTAGAATTTTTTATAAAATTCAATTTATCAAATTTTTCTATAACTTCAAATTCAGTTTGATCTATTTTATTTTTATTATTTTCAAATTTTTTTATTATCTTAGGTATTTTGTGATAAGATTGAGGGCCGACAATACCATCTATATATTTTTCCCTCTTAAGCATTTCATCTCCCTCAGCCTGTGCAACACAACCCGTAATCAGTAATATTGGTTTTTTTTTATTCTTAAATTGTTTTTTTAATCTTCCAACATCGTGATAAACTTTATCTGTAGCCTTTTCTCTGATATGGCATGTGTTAAGAATATAACAATCAGTTTTTGTTAATTCTTTTGTTTGGGAGTATCCTGCCGTTTTAGCTAAATCTATAATACGATTACTGTCGTATTCATTCATTTGACAACCGAAAGTTTTAATAAAAATTTTTTTAGACAATTTATTTTTTTATCTTAGATCCATAAAGTTCTAATTTATGGTCTACTAATTTATAACCTAATTTTTCGGCAACTTTATTTTGAAGTTTTTCAATTTCTTCATTCACAAACTCAATTATTTCACCACTATTAATATCAATTAAATGATCGTGGTGTTGATCTGGAGACTGTTCATACCTCGCTTTTCCACCCTTGAAGTCATGCTTTTCTAATATCCCCGACTCTTCAAATAACTTTACTGTTCTATAAACTGTTGCAATACTAATTTTTTTATCGATTAAACTTATTCGTTTATGAAGTTCATCTACATCAGGATGGTCTTTTGACTCTGACATTACCTGAGCTATCACTTTTCTCTGCTCGGTTAATCTCACACCTTTTTCTTTACATTTAATTTCTATCTTACTCATATTTCTTAATTTAACTTAAATAGACCGGTTTAATCAATTTATTTTGTAAAAGATTTTTACTAATTAAAATCTCGATATTTTTAAGGCTAAATGCAGTTAATTGAAAACTTTTATATCCATAAAGTTTAGCTTTTTTTGATATTTGGATACCTTTTGCCACGGCTAAAGCTGTTCTAATTGACGAAAAACTGCCTGGACCTAAATTAACAATTATAGAAAAATTCTTATCGATTTTTACATTATTCTTCTTAAGAAACTTTGTTATATTGTTAACAATTAAGTCGTTATTATTTTTAATATTTGTTTGAAATTTTTCGATAAAAAAATTATTATCAATTTTTAAACCGATTAGATCGTTTTTACCAGTGCAATTTATAATTAAAAAATTTTTTATCATTTTCCTATTTATAGTTTTTTTATCAATATCAAACAATTCTTATTCTTCCTCCAAAAATGTAGAGGATTTTGGAATAATTACACTTATGTATCATAGATTTGAAGAAAATAAATATCCTTCAACAAATATTCGAGTCAAAGATTTTGTAAAGCAAATAGAAATGATAAAAAATGAAAATATCTATTTTATTAATCCTAAAAACTTCTTGAGTGACTTGAAGGAAAAAAAAAAGATTAGAAAGTTGCTTATTACAATAGATGACGGTTTTTTATCATTTTATAACAACGCCTGGCCAATTCTTAAAAAAAATAAAATCCCTTTTATTCTTTTTGTAAGTACAAGAGAAGTTGGTAATTATGGTTATATGAATTGGGAACAAATTCAAGAAATTTCAAATTATCCTTTTGTAGAGATTGGAAATCACAGCCACTCTCATGAATATTTAGTTGATGAAGAATTGGCGGTTATCAAAAAAGATTTACTTACTTCAAAAGAATTATTTAAAAAAAAACTTAAGAAAAATTCAATTTTTTTTTCTTATCCATTTGGTGAGTATAGTTTAAAATTTAAAACCCTCGTAGAAGAACTTGATTTTAAATTTGCATTTGGACAACACTCAGGTGTAGTTGGAAATTCTTCAAATTCTTATGAACTTCCTAGATTTCCAATTAATGAAAAATATGGTGAATTAAAAAGATTCGCTACATTGCTTAAAACGATTCCATTTTCTTACTTATCAATACAACCAGAGGAAAAATATATAAACGATACCTCTAATCCACCTAAAGTAAAAATTAAGTTCAGTAAAAAAACAGAAAATTTGCGCTCAATAAATTGTTTTTCGAACGAGGAAGATAAATGGCAAAATTCACAAATAAACTTTTTAAAGAATAATGAAATTGAAATTAAATTATCTGGAAAATTTATTACTGAAAGAGGTAGAATAAACTGCTCATTAAGACAAGAAAATGGTTTTTATAAATGGTTAGGTGTCCAATTCGTGATTGCCGAAAAATAATCTTATAAATTCAATTCCTTTTTTTCTACTGAATTTGTTAATCGAACATTTTCAAAATCTTCTAAAGAATTTTGCTCCATCATCTTAGCAATTATTTTTGTATACTCTGGACCTGTTTGAGCATAATTATCAAGAGTATGGATAAGGTTTATCCCTTTAATTTTTCCTTTTCTAGATCTTAATTTGGCTCTTTTCTCTCGAAATTTTTTGTAACCTTTATGTGTATTTAAATTATTTTTATATGCTTTAACTGATGCTCTTAAAATAGGAAATCTTAAAATTTTATGATTTTTTTCTTTGCTTCTATCTAGCGGCGCAATACCTTTTCCATTCCAAGTCCATTGACCAAATATTGCATTACCCTCCAATGCAAATCTAGATGTTCCCCAACCGCTTTCTTTAGCAGCTTGAGCAATTGCAATAGATACAGGAATAATATCCATTCTTTCACCTAGTTCTTTCATACTTCCACTTGTAACCTTATATTCCTTAAATTTTTGTCTTAACCAAGATTTCTCCTTATCACTTGTCATTTTTTTTCCTTCTATGGCCTTAAACATAAATCTGTCATTAAGAATTTTTTCATTTTCAGCTACTACCAAAGGTAAGACAATTTTAATAAATGTTTCTTTTTTTAACTGAACACTTTGAATTTCTATAAGATCTTTTGGAAATTGAGTAAAGTATATTGGTTTAACTAATTTATTTTTTCTTACTTTTTTCAAATCATATTCTACATCTTCAAATAATGATAAAACTGTTTCAGTTTTTAAATTTAAATCAGGTAAAACAAATTCTTTAACTACTTGTTTCTTTTCTTTTTTAATTGATTTTTCAACCGCTTTTTTTTTAATTTTTTCTTTTTTTTCTGTTGTTTTTACTTGTTCTTTTTTTTGAGATTGTATAATTTTTTCTTTCTTTATCACCTCTGTCTTCTCATCAATCTTCACGGACAAATTTTTGTCAGAAAAAAAATAATTTTGAACTTTAATACCACTAATTGTTAACAAAACTAAACATGCAGAAAGAATAAAGCCTGAAACAAATCGGTTTGCCTTTTTTTCTTCTACTTGAAAATTATAAGCGTTATTTAAAATATTAATGGTTCCTTTACTTATCCATGAACAAAAGTTCATGAAACTAACAATACAAAATGTTATTATTTTTTTTAAATTATTGAATGGAACACGAATAGTATATTTAATTACTTGTTTTACAATTAATTGAAAAAAATCAACAATTGCTAAACTAAAATTACTAAAAGGTTTAGAAATTTTTTTTGAATGTATTTCTATAATACTTTTGTTTATTTCAGTAGGAATAGGAACTTTATTTTTTTTTAGAATATGTTCTATTTGAGCAGAAGTTAAATACTTTTTGCTTTTAATATAATTTTGAATTTCGTAAATCTTATATATTTTTGCAAGCTCTAATAGTTTTTCTCTGTAACTTAAATTTTTTTTCATATTAGGTTGCCTCTACAGATTGTACTTCTTTAACATAATGACAGAGCAAATTTTGTACTCCTTGTTTTAAGGTCATTAGCGAACTTGGACATCCTGAGCAACTGCCTTGTAGTTCAACTTTTACAACGCCATCTTTAAATGATTTAAATTTAATATCTCCTCCATCTCTAGCCACCGCAGGTCTAATCTTGCTATCAAGAATTTCTTCTATCTTTTTTACCACTTCATCGTTGTCTTTTTTATTTAAATTATCATTTATTTTTTCTTGTAATATTGGTTCATTGTTTTTTTCAAAATAATCGTTCATATGCGAAATCACCATTGGTTTTAAAACATCCCAGGTAACTTCTTCATTTTTTTTAACTGATAAAAATGATTTTGATAACAATACCAACTCGACTCCTTTAAAATGCAAAAGTTCTTTAATAAAATTATTTTTAATAGTGGATACATTTTTTTTCTGAAATTCCTCAGTTCCTATGTTTGAAACAATTTTTTCAGACATAAACTTTAAAGAGTTAGGATTTGGTGTTTGTTCTGTTAATATCATGGCTGTAATATATTATAATAAACCTATTATTTCACGAACCTTTTTTAAGTTCTCCTCAGCTTTAAGTTGAGCTTTTTCTTGACCTTTTATTAATATCTTTTTTAAATATGACTGATCTGCCATTAATTTTGTGATTTCTTTTCCTACAGGGCATATTTCACTCACTAAAACATCTGATAATTTTGTTTTTATAAGAGAAAATTCTTTTCCTGCCATATCGTTTATAATGTTTTCAAGTGGAGTCTTCGTTATGCTAGCAAAAATATTTAATAAATTAAAAGCCTCTGGTCTTTTCTTGAGTTCTTCTTCATTTTCTGGCATAGGATCTGAGTCGGTTTTGGCCTTTTTTATTTTTTTAACTACCTCGTCTGCACTATCCTTTAGATTGATCCTTGAATAATCAGATTCTTCTGACTTACTCATCTTTTTTGTTCCATCTCTTAAGCTCATCACTCTTGATATATTTTTCAATATCAAAGGTTCAGGTAGTGGAAAGAAATCTTTGCAATTGTAATCTTTATTAAATTTTTGAGCGATGTCTCTAGATAGTTCCAGGTGTTGTTTTTGATCTGCTCCAACAGGAACATGTGTTGCTTTGTATAACAAAATATCTGCTGCCATTAAATTAGGATATATATAGAGTCCTACACTTGCTTTTTCTTTATCCGAACCGGCCTTATCCTTAAATTGAGTCATTCTGTTTAGCCAACCAACTCTTGATACACAATTTAAAATCCAAGCTAATTCAGCATGACCAGAAACTGAAGATTGATTAAAAATTATACTTTTATCTGCGTCAATGCCGGCTGCTAAAAAACTTGCTGTGGTTTCTAATATATTATTTTTTAATTCATTTGGATCTTGAAAAGTAGTTATTGCATGCAAGTCTACAACACAATAAATACATTCCATTTCTTTTTGAAGTAAAACAAAATTTCTTAGTGCACCAAGATAATTTCCTAGATGAAGGTTACCAGTAGGTTGAACGCCAGAAAAAACTAATTTTTTATTTTCCATTCTAATTTATTTTAAAATTTTTTATTTTTAACACCCCGCTAAAATAACACGATATCAAATAAATACCT
>NHHT02000011.1 GCA_002170875.2 Pelagibacteraceae bacterium TMED170
CTATCAAATTCTGTTCTGTATTTCATTATCGATTCATTGATATAATACACTTTTATTAAATAATTATAAAATACAAAGGATAAGAAATGACCAATTTTGAAAGCGTTAAAAAATTTATGGAAACATTTGGCCAAGAAATTAAAGAAAAAGCTGAATTTCCTAACGAAAAAATCACTTCCTTGAGACACGATCTTATAAAAGAGGAACTTGATGAACTAAAAGAAGCTTTAGGTAATAAAGACATTAAAGAAGTAGCAGACGCTCTAACTGATATTCTTTATGTTACCTATGGTGCCGGACATGCCTTTGGGATCAATTTAGATAAATGTTTTACAGAAGTGCAAAATTCAAATATGAGTAAACTGGGTTCTGATGGAAGACCCATTTATAATGATAAAGGCAAAGTAATGAAGGGGCCTAATTATTTCAAGCCTGACTTAAATAAATTTTTAGTATGAAGGAAAACTATTATTGGATTTTAGTGGGAGTAGCATTGGGGTTAGCTATCTATTTAGGAGATAAATATATTTTTTAGGGGGCGTTCTGTTACCCAGTGACCTAAATTTATTTGTACTTCAACTTAAACACTAAGATAAATAAAGATAAAATTAAAGTTACTGCATTAGCGAGTATTATTGGCAAGTCAGATATGATTATTCCATAAAGTAACCATGAAAAGACTCCAAAAGTAAAAATAATGAACATGTATAAAGAAATATCTTTGGTACTTCTTGTTTTCCAAACCTTTAATGCTTGAGGTACAAAAGCAATCGTTGTGCAGAATGCTGCCAAAAAACCAATATATTTTAAAATAAAATTTAAAATCATAATTTAAAGGGGGCGTTCTGTTGCTAGGTGCCCCTAACCCCCATAGAAAATTTAATTAACTATTGCGTATAAAATTCCAACAACAATTAAGATTTCAAATCCACTCATTTCGACTCCTTTCGATATGAGTTATTATATAGTATGGGGTGTTCTGTTGCCAGGTGCCTTGAACCTGTTAACGTTATTTATTGTTATATAACAATTCTAATACAACCAGAAGCCCTGATTTCTTTGTTGGATGAGTCTGTATTGTGTCCAACGGTGTGTTCGGTTATGATGTGTTATGGCTAAGAAAACATTTGAACAATTTTTTAATGATCACTCTTTTATAAAATGGGTATCAAAAAAACGTTGGTTTAATCTATGGTATCCATTTTCTAAGAAAACTCTTTTTGTGTGGAGCATTATATCTTTGCCTATAATTATATTTCTTTTGTATATGTACGCGTTTTCTTTTCAATCGGCTTATAGATATGAAGGGCTATGGTTTGTCGTGTGGCCAGGTTATTTTTTTATAAGTAGCTTTATTAAATTAATTGCTCAAAATAAATTTAAAAAATAATTCCCCCGCACACTATAATTTCTTTTCTCACTGTGATCATATTGTGATCAGAATCTAAAAAACATTGAATTGATAATAGTTTAAGCCGTTACAAAGGGGCGTTCTGTTGCCAGGTGCCCCAAACCCCGTTTGCTTAAATTAACAAAGTTAATTAAGCAGCAATTGCGTAACTTTCGTTAGCATTTATAATTGGCCCGTTACGTCGGAACCATCTCGTACGAAAGAATAACCTTTAGACACCCGTCGATCCTAATTCATCCCCATAAATTTAATGGTGGAGATGGTGGGTACTGCCCCCACGTCCGTGATGGTTATTACGAAATTCGTTTATCGTCATAGTTAGTAAACTAACATGTAAATATAACTTACTTTAGGTACATTTTAAAGAAAATATAATAATCTTTGATGATACTTACAATATATATATAAATTATTTAAAATGTACTATAAGTTTATTTAATAATGAGGAATTTAAAATTACAAAAATATTTACAAAACTTATCTTCAAAAATAATTCCAGATGATCAAACTATTAAAAAAATTTTTGCAATAAAAAAAGTTTTATTAAAAACTAAGAAAAACCGTTCAAAAGTTCTAATTTTTGGCAATGGAGGAAGTGCTGCTATAGCAAGCCATGTAAGCGTGGATTTAACAAAAAATACAAAAATTAGAGCAGTAAATTTTAATGAGGCTGATTTACTCACATGCTTTTCAAATGATTATGGATACGAAAAGTGGATAGAAAAAACTATTGATTTTTATGCTGATAGCAAAGATGTTATCATTTTAATTTCTTCAAGTGGTAAGTCAAAGAATATGTTAAATGCTTGTAAAGCGGCAAAAAGAAAAAAAATATCTAATATAATCACTTTAACAGGAAACAAAAAAAATAATCCTTTATCAAAGTTGGGTAAAATAAATTTATGGGTTAATAGCAATATTTATAATCATATAGAAAATATTCATCAGACTTGGTTGTTGGCTATTTGTGATTTGATTTCTATTAATAAAGTAAAATAGAGAAATTATTTTTTTAAAATTTTTTTAATTTGATGAAAAAAGTTTCTTTTTGCGTATTCAAAATACAATCCACTTTTCTTAGCACAAGTTTTATCACTTACATTGTCTCCTATCATAAAACTTTTTTTAAGATCTATACGCCACTTTTTTTTTATTTGGTTAATCATTAAATTTCCAGGCTTTCTTGTCTTACTTTTTTTTCTATATTTCTTGATTTTGGCATTGGGATGAAAAGGACTAAATTTGACATCATCAAAATTGGCTTTTTTTCTTTTAAGTTTTTGGTTTATTATTCTGTGAAGTTTTAAAAAATCTTTTTCCTTAAAAAGTCCTCTAGCTATTCCAGATTGATTAGTAATAACGAATATATAAAATCCTCTTTTTTTTAACAATTTTAGACCCTGAATTACTCCAGGTCGAAATTTAAAGTCTTTTAACTTATAAACATAACCATAATCATAATTAATTACTCCGTCCCTATCTAGAAAAGCTGCTGGTTTTTTCATTTGTCTATAATGTTTTAAGTATTATAAAGTCTTATATATCAAATTTAAATGAACTTATTATCAAAAAACAAATATATTCTTATTTTTCTAGTTCTTTTATTATCTCATTATATTTACCCTTTAATTATATTTAACGAGATAATTATAAATCCACATGATAAACTGGAAATTGATACTGTCTATTCATATATAACTTCACAAATTTACAAAGGAAATTTTGATAGTATTAATTATTTTCTTTCAGGAGAAATTAAGTGGTATTATTTAGAAAGATTATTTTTTCCAATAAATATTTTAAATATTTTTTTAAGTGATAAAGTATTTTTTTTCACAGAAGAAATTTTACAAAAATCCTTATCTTATTTTTCATTTTATCTTTTAGCTAAATCTCTTAAAGTTCCTAAGTTAGAAAGTGCCTTAGGTGGATTAGTTTATGCAAGCATTTTAGATATTTACTCAGCATCGAGTTTTTTTATTTATATAATGCCTTACGTTCTTTATTTACTTGTTAACAAAAATAATCTTAAAATAAAACACTACATAATTTTAGTTTTAATTGGTCTAAATAGTTCTTTTGCCCAAGACATTTTTGCATTATTTTTGTTGATCCCTCTATCTTATTTTTTTACGAAAAAAAATAAAAATTTTAATTTTAATTTTTTAATTTTTTTTACTATTTTTATTTCTTTGCTACTGGTAAATTTACATTTAATTTTTGGCACTTTATTTTCTGATATAGCTACTCATAGAGATAATTTAATAATTAGAGGAAGCTTTTCAAATTCTATTTTAGAAACTTTTAAAGAAATATTTTTAATAGTAAATTTTAAAGATATTTCTTATTTTTTTATTTTACCTTTAGGAATAACTTATCTAATAGTTTTAGGTTTATCAGCAGCATCTAAAGAAAAAAAAATAAAAAATATTTTATATTTTTTTATTTTGGTAATTTTTTTACTTATATTAGGAGGATCAACTTTTATTGAATTATTTTTTATTGGACCTCTTGAAATTTTAAACGGTATCAACTTTAGAAGAATAAACAGAGTAATACCTTTATTTATGACTATTCTTTTAATTTATAATCTCTTAAGTATAAAAATGACAAGTATAAAAATACTAATTTATACTCTTTCTATTATTTCAGCTTTATCTCTTCAACTCAACGTTCCAATGAAGGAAACACTTAGAACTTTTTTAAAACCCGCGGCTATTGATGAGCTAAAAAAAGTTTTCTACGATTATAATTTTTCTAAAGTTCCTGACATCTTATTTCATTCTAATAATTATTTTACAGAAAAAGGAAATGGTAAATATGAAACAAATAAAACTTTTGATAAGTATTACAGATTTGATGATTATAAATATATTAAAAATATTGTAAAAGAATCAAGAGTTTTATCAGTAGATCTTGATCCAATGGTTGCTGTTATGAATAATATAAAAGTAATCGATGGCTATCATAATATTTATCCAAATGATTATAAAATTAAATTCAGAAAAATTATATCTAGAGAACTTGATAAAAATGAAGAATTAAAAAAATATTATGATAATTGGGGTAACAGAGTTTACGCATTTTATAACGATAAAGATAATTTATTATTAGATTTTGTTGCTGCAAAAAAAATAGGTGCTGATTACGTAATTTCATCTTTTGCAATAAAGAATAAAAACTTAGAAATTATTTGTTCAGGGTGCAACAATTCAAAAAAACTATTTCTATATAAGATTTTTTGAGTTTAATAAGTGTTGAAATCAGCATTAAAAGAGAGCCTATTTTCTACCTAATTCTTATTTTAAACAATACATAAAGCAAATTGTAGACAAATTTA
This sequence comes from Pelagibacteraceae bacterium TMED170, assembly GCA_002170875.2. The sequence goes on from NHHT02000011.1 coordinate 4,752, forward strand.
ACCATAACAATTATAAAACAACTAATATGAATAAGCATACTTTTGCTTTTTGTGATTTAACCTACGTAGGAAAAGGCCTTTCCAGCAATGCCTTTCCTTATGCTGGCGCTATTGTTGGTTCACATTTAAAGAGAAAATTTGGTGAAGAGATTGATGTTCAACTTTTTAAATATCCAGATGATTTCAAAAATTATTTAGAAAACAACAAACCTAAATTTATTTGTTTTACAAATTATTCATGGACAATGGATTTATCCCATGAATTTGCAAAAAAAATTAAAAAAAAATTTCCTGATGTTATTACTATTTTTGGCGGGCCAAATTATCCCATAGAAATTATTGAACAAAAGAAATTTCTTTTATCATATCCTGCTGTAGATTTTTATATAAAAGGAGAAGGAGAAATTGGTTGTTCTAATTTATATGAAAAATTAAAAGAATTTAATTTTAATGTAAAAGCTTTGAAAAAAACTAAAATACTTTTAGGTAACTGTCACTATATTGAAGATAACGAATTATATATAGGAGAAAACTTACCTAGAGTTATAAATCTTGATGAAACGCCATCGCCGTATTTGAATGGTATGTTAGATAAGTTTTTTGATAAACATTTAATACCTAGTATCCAAACATCCAGAGGATGTCCTTTCAAATGCTCTTTTTGCCAAGAAGGCAAAGACTATTTTACAAAAATATGTAAGTATTCTTTGGATAGAGTGATCGCTGAAATAGATTATATAGCCGCTAGAGTAAAAAATCCTTATTTTTATTTATTAGATTCTAATTTTGGAATGTATAAACAAGATATTCCAATTGCAGAACATATAAATAGTGTCAGAAAAAAAACTGGTTGGCCAAAATATATAGAAGGTGCTTTAGGAAAAAGTAAAAAAGTAATGGATGTAGTTAAGATTTTAGAAGGATCTATGAATTCAAGTGTAGCTACTCAATCAACTGATGCTGAGGTACTTGAAAATGTTAAAAGAAAAAATGTTCCAGATGAAACAGCAGTAGAAATTATTGAGCATGCAGATGCAAAACTTGGAAGTAGTTTTGCCGAGATGATACTTTGCTTGCCAGGGGATACCAAAGAAAAACACTTTAAGTCAATGTATGACATGATAGATAAAAGTGCTAACGTCGTAAGATCTCATCAACTTCTTATGCTTCCAGATTCTGAAATGTATACAAAAGATTATAGAGCTAAATATGGAATGAAAACGAGATATCGTTTACAACCTAATTGTTTTCAAAACTATGAATTATTTGGTGAACAATTCGCATCTGCAGAAATAGACGAACTTTGTGTGGCTAATAATACTATGTCTTATGAAGATTATCTTGAAGGTAGATTTTTTAATTTAACAGTAGAAATTTTTTACAATAATGCTGTTTTTAAAGAATATATTAATTTTTTAAAAGAACATGAAATTAAAGCTTCATTACTTATTAAAAAAATTAATGAAGAAATTCCAAAAAGTAATTTGAAAAAATTGTACGAAAAATTTATAGAGGAAAATGAAAAGTCTTTATGGAAAGAAAAATCTGAACTCGAAGAGCATATTAAAACTCCTGGAAATATTCAGCTTTATATAAAAAATAATTTGAGGCCAAACGAACAATTAACTTACAGAGCAATGGCTTTTTTTGATAAAATGAGCGAATTACATAATATTGTTTTAAAAGCTAGCAAAGATTTATTAAAAGAAAAATCAGTTTTAAATGAGGAAAAAGAAAACTATCTAAATCAATTGACTAAATTTAGTTTATTAAAGAAAAATAATTTATTGTCTTTAGATGATATTGTGACGGAAAAATTTAATTACGATTTTACAAAAAATGAGTCTCCTTTTTCATATTTCAAACCACAAGCTTTAGATATAAATTTTTCTCATTCAGTAGAACAAAAGAAGGTTATAGCAAATTATATTGAGACTTTTGGTGGTAAATCAATCTCCAATCTTGGATCAATGCTTAGTAGAAGTCCGGTTAATTATTTTTATAGAAATGTAGAAGTAATTAGTTACAAATAAGCAAATACCATTTAATATAAGCAAATAATTTATCTTTATGCCAAAAAATAACAAATTATTAGATTTAAAAGACTTAAAACAAATAAGAAAAAAATTTAAAAAAAAAAAAATTATCCTGTGCCACGGTGTCTTTGATTTACTTCATGTTGGTCATATAAATTATTTTAAAGCTGCAAAAAGTTTTGGAGATATTTTAGTGGTCTCTATTACTGATGACAAACACGTAAATAAAGGTCCTGGTAGACCAGCTTTTTCTGTATTAAATAGAATTAAATTTCTAAAAGAAATTAATTGTATAGACTATGTTTATGCAAGCACATTTAGCACAGCAGAAAATGTTATATTAAATTTAAAACCACACTTTTACTGCAAAGGAAGTGAATATACCGTAAAACAAATAGAATTTGACCAAAATTTAAAAAAGGAGATCCTGGCTCTTAAATCTATTAAAGGTAAATTTAAAACTATTAAACAGCCAAGTTATAGTTCGAGTAAGTTTATCAATGATAATGATTTTCAAAACCTTCACTCAGAGGCTAAAAATTACATAGAAAATATTAGAAAGAAATATGGATTAAGAAGAGTACAGGACTCTGTTAATAAAATAGCAAACAAAAAAGTTTTAATTATAGGAGAAACTATAATTGACAAATATATAACAACCGAAAGTATTGGAAAATCAGGTAAAGAACCAATGCTTGTTGTAAAACCAAAAAAAGAAATAAATTTTCTTGGAGGTTCGGCTTATATAGCTAATCTATGTTCAAGTTTTGTTAAAAGAATAAAAATTATAAGTTTTTTAGGAAAAGAGAATACTGAAAAAAAGTTTGTATTAAATAATTTAAATAAAAAAATTAAACACAAGTTTTTCTTAAAATCTAAATCACCAACAATCAAAAAATTAAGATATGTGGATTATTACAGAAATACAAAAATTATAGGGGTATACGATCTTAATGACGATCCTATTTCAAAAGTAGAGGAAAAAATTTTTTATAATGCTATCAAAAAAGATATCAAAAAATATGAAGTAGTAATAGTTGCAGATTATGGACATGGAATAATAACTAAAAAAATAAGGGAATTAATATTGAAGAATGGAAAAAAAGTATTTTTAAATACTCAAATTAATTCATTTAATAGAGGTTTTCATACAGTCTTTAATTATAAAAAAATTAATACACTTATTATAAATGAAAGTGAGTTAAGATATGAACTTAGAGATAAACATTCTAACATTGTTAATTTAGTCAAAAAAATTAGAAATAACATTTCAGCAGAAAATATTATTGTTACTAGAGGCAAGGGTGGAGCAGTAATTATTAATTCAAAAAGTAAACAAGTGTTGTCTTGTCCGGCTTTTAATCAAAGCAATAAAGATACAATAGGAGCAGGAGATACTTTTTTTGGTTTATGTTCGTTGGCTTTATCTTCAAAAATACAGCCACAAATAAGTTTATTTTTGTCATCAATTGGTGCAAATTTTTCAATTGATCAAATTGGTAAAAAAAATATTTTTGATTTAAGTAGTCTTAAAAAATACATAGGTCATGTTTTAAAATAACAAGTGTAAAAACTATGCATGTAATAATTACCGGAGGGTCTGGATATATCGGAACAGTATTAGCCAAACACCTATTGTTAAGAAATCATAAAGTGACCGTCATTGATAATTTTTGGTTTGGCAATTATTTAAAAAAACAAAAAAATTTAAAAATTATTAAAGAGGATATTAGAAATTTTGATAAACTTAATATAAAAAATACTCATGCTATTATTCATTTAGCTAATATTGCAAATGATCCATCTGTAGAATTAAACCCGACATTATCATGGGAGGTAAATGTTTTAGCTTCTAAACTAATTGCAGATCATGCCGTAAAAAATAAAGTAAAAAAGATAATTTTTTTTAGTTCTGGAAGTGTTTATGGTGTTAAAAAAGAGAGGAAAGTAACAGAAAATCTAAAACTTAATCCTATATCAGTTTATAATAAGACAAAAATGATCGCTGAAAGAGTGTTTCTAAGCTACAAAAACATTTTAGATATTAAATGTTTGAGGCCAGCTACAGTTTGTGGATTATCAGAAAGACTAAGATTAGACGTAACAGTTAATAAGTTAACTTTTGATGCGTTTTATAAAAATAAAATATTCGTTGACGGAGGGAGTCAAGTAAGACCTAATGTAAATTTAAAAGATATTATTAGAGTTGTAGATCATTTCTTGTTTTCAAAAAAAAAATTTAAAGAAAATATTTATAATATGGGTTTTGAAAATTATAGTATTTTAAAGATTGCGAAAAAAATTCAAAAAAAAACTGGAGCAAAACTTATTGTAAACAAGAGTATAGATATAAGATCTTACAGACAAGACTCTACCAGGTTGATAAAAACAGGATTTAAACCAAAGTTTGATGTGGATGATGCTATAAAAGAATTAATCGAATATTTTAAAGTAAATAAAAAAAATAAATTTGGAATTAAAAATTTTAACTTAAAAAAAATGAAAAAATTAAATGTTAAATAATATTGGTAAAGAAGTAGATCTACTCGCCAAATATCCAAAACCCAAAAGAGATATTTCAAAGAGGGGAAATTCTAAGACACCGGAACAACAACAATTAGCAAGAAAGTTCGGTAAAGATTTTTTTGATGGAGATCGAGCGAATGGATATGGGGGCTATTATTATAATGAGAGATTTTGGATAAATGTAATACCTGACTTTATTAAATTTTATAACTTGAAAGATGGAGATAAAATTTTAGATGTAGGTTGCGGAAAAGGTTTTATGGTTTATGACTTTAAAAAAACTAATCCAAAATTTAAAGTTGAAGGTATAGATATTTCTGAATATGCTATAAAAAATGCTAAACTTGAAGTTAAAGATTATTTAAAAATTGGAGATGCAAAAAAATTAGATTACGAAGATAATTCTTTTGATTTAGTTATTTCTATCACCACGATACATAATTTAGACTTATTAGAGTGTAAAGAATCTCTTAAAGAAATTGAAAGAGTATCAAAAAAAAATAAATTTATAACAGTTGATGCTTTTTCAAATGAAAAAGAAAAAGAGCTAATGTATTCTTGGAACTTAACTGCTAAAACTATACTTCATACCGATGAATGGAAGAAATTATTCTCTGAAGTTAATTATACTGGTGATTTTTATTGGTTCAAACCTTAATGAATAAAAATATATATAAAAAAATATACGAACTACAAAAAAAGATACGTTTTGTAGAAGAAAAAATTTCAATCAATTACAAGAATTATTTAATGCGATGTCCAACGCATCTTTCAATTGGTCAGGAAGCAATTGCTGCCGCAAGTGGTCTTGCACTTAACAAAAAAGATATTGCAATTAGTTATCACAGATCACATGCTCATTATTTAGCAAAAGGGGGTAGTGCAAAAAAATTATTTGCAGAATTACATGGTTTTAAAGAAGGATGTAGTAAAGGGGTAGGCGGATCAATGCACCTAACTGACTTAAAAAATAATTTTTATGGTAGTACCGCAATTGTATCTAATTCTATACCTGTGGGTGTTGGCTTGGCTTATTCTTTAAAGATTAATAATCAAAAAAATTTAGTTTGTATTTATGTTGGTGATGCATCTTTAGAGGAAGGAGTATTTTATGAGTCAATGAATTTTTGTGTAGTCAAGAAATTACCAGTGGTTTTTATTTGTGAGAATAATTTTTATTCAGTTTATACTCATTTAAAAGACAGGCAGCCAAGACAAAGAAAATTATATAAACTTGCGTCAGCGATTGGAGTCAAATCGAATAAATTTAGTCAACAAAATCCCTATAAATTATTTCTTAATTTAAAAAAAATTTTTGACAAAGTTAGAAAAGATCCACAGCCATACTTTGTTGAGGTAGAAACTTATAGATATTTGGAACATTGTGGTCCCAATGATGATACTAGATTAGGATATAGGAGTGAAAAAGAAGTAGAAAAGTGGAAAAAGAAGGATCCTTTAAAGTTTACTGAAAATTACTTGATAAAGAAGAATATATTTAAAAAAGATAGACTAAAGTCCATAGAAAAAGCCATTATTAAAAAAACAAACATAGATTTTAATTCAATAAAAAATCTTAAAAAGCCTCATTTCAACAATATAAAAAACTTAGTTTATAAAAAATGAAAATTACTTACGCCAAAGCGATTAATCAAGCACTAGAGGACGAGATGAAAAGAAACAAAAATTTAGTTTGTTTTGGTCTTGGCGTTAACGATAGTTTAAATTTTTTTGGAACAACTAAAGGTCTAAAGGAAAAATTTGGAGAAAATAGAGTTTTTGAAACTCCGACATCTGAAAATGCAATGACAGGAATAGGAATAGGAATGTCTTTGTATAAAAATCCATGTGTGATGATGCATCAAAGATTAGATTTTTTTCTCCTCGCTATGGATCAATTAGTAAATAGTGCAGCAAAGTGGCACTATATGTTTGGAGGAATAAAAAGTGTTCCAATTACCATAAGATTGATTGTTGGTAAAGGGTGGGGTCAGGGACCTACTCACTCTCAAAGTTTACAAAGTTGGTTTGCTCATATTCCTGGTCTTAAGGTTGTTATGCCCGCACTACCATCAGATGCTTACAATCTTTTAAAAGCATCAATTAGAGACCCTAATCCTGTTATTTTTATAGAACATAGATGGTTACATGGAGTAGAGGAGCATAAAATTGTTAAGAAAAATATTAAAAATCAAATTGGATCTTCACAAAAATTAAGTAAAGGGAAAGATTTTACAGTTGTGACGTACTCATTATCGACTTTAGAAATTTTAGCACTTAAAAAAGATTTAAATAAAAATAATATTTTTTTTGATCATATAGATCTTCAAACAATAAAACCTCTTGATTTAAAGTTGGTTAAAAACTCACTAAAAAAAACAAAAAAACTTTTAGTTCTAGATACTATTTCTCATCCCATTTGCTCAGTAGGATCAGAGCTAATATCACAAATATATTTAGACAAAAAAATAAAACTAGTTAAACCACCAATTCTTTTAACATTGCCTGATATCCCTTCTCCAACAAGTACTTTTTACACAAAAGACTTTTATGTAAGCAAGCAAGATATTATAAATAAAATTAAATTGTTAACTAATAAATTAAAGAATATTAAATTAAGCAACTTTGTTGCGCACGATGTCCCTGATACAAAATTTAAAGGGCCTTTTTAAATTAGATGAAATCAAAAATTTTATTATTGGGAAGTTCAAGTTTTTCCGGAGCATCAATGGTAAAATATTTATTAGATAAAAATAAATATAGCGTACATGGAACTTATAGAAGAAAAAAAAATAGTTCTTATTTACCATATAAATTTAGTAAGAATTTTAAATTATTTAAAGAATATAAAGTTGATCTTTCAAAAAATTCTAATCAACTTTTGAAGTTAGTAGCTAAAATAAAACCAGATTATATTATTGATTTTGCGTCAATCTGCATGGTCAATGAAAGTTGGAAAAATTCTGAATTTTATTTTCAAACTAATGTCTTATCTAAAATTAAGACGATAGAATATTTAAGTCAAACAAATTTTTTAAAAAAATATATTTATATATCCACACCTGAAATTTTTGGATCCTCTAAAAACTTTGTAAATGAAAATCACAATATTTTTAATCCTAGTACTCCGTATGCAACTTCAAAATTGAGTGCTGAAATTTTACTTAAAAATTATTTTAAAAATTATAATTTACCATTAATTATATCTAGGTTTTCAAATTTTTATGGCCCTGGACAACCCATTTACAGATTAGTTCCAAAAATAATTGCATGTATAGATAATAATATTAAGTTTCCAATACAGGGTAATGGAAAATCAAAAAGAAATTTTATCTTCACATATGATTTTTGTAATGGAATTAATAAAATGATTGAAAAAGGCAAAATCGGTCAAACTTATCACTTTTCAGGAAGCAATTTTAATAGCGTTTTTGATGTAGTAAAAACAGTATGTGACTTAAAAGCACACAATATAAAAACATTAATTAAAAAGGGTAGAGGCAGAATAGGTCATGATTTAGTTTATAAACTTGGCACAAAAAAAACTAGAAAAACATTAAATTGGAAACCAATTTACCCATTAAGAAAAGGCTTGAAAGAGATTATAATCTACCATAATAGACACTTTAATAATGTGCCAAATAAATTATTTAAGTACATTGATACCAGTTTAAAAAAATAATGAAAAATTTTTTACCATCAGAATATAAAAAAAATCAAAAATTGAAAATTAACCATAGCTATCTAGTCGAACAATTTGCTGACTACTCAAAAATCTTCAAGGAAGTTGAAAAAGTAGTTAAAAAGGGAGATTATACTTTAGGCAATGAAGTCAATACCTGTGAAAAAAATTTTGCCAAAAGAACTGGAGCAAAGTTCGCCATAAGTGTAGGGAATGGAACTGACGCACTTCTTTTAACATTGAAGGCTTTAGATATTGGACCAGGCGATGAAGTTATTACAGTTCCTTATACTTTTGTAGCTACAGTTGGATCTATTGTTACCGCAGGAGCAAAACCAGTATTTGTAGATATTAAAGAAGATTATAACATTGATGAAAATAAAATAAAATCTGCCATAACAAAAAAAACTAAAGCAATTATGCCAGTGCATTGGGCAGGAAGACCCTGTGAAATGGATAAAATATACTCGATAGCAAGAAAATTTAAACTTAATATAATTCAAGATAGTGCCCACGTTATAGGCGCAAGATTTAAAAAAAAACATTTAGTTAATTTTGGGGATGCTTGTACATATAGCATGCACCCACTTAAAAATTTAAATGTTTGGGGAGATGGTGGTTTTATTGTTACTAATAAAAAATCATTAGCAAAAAAATTATACTTAATTCGAAACCATGGCCTTAAAAATAGAAATAAAGTAGAAATATTTGGTTATAATTCAAGGCTAGATACTATCCAAGCAGCAGTTGCAAATTATAAGATGAAAAATAAATTAGACAATATAACAAATAAAAGAATAAGAAATGCAACAATGTTAGATAAATTGTTATTAAATAATAAAAATGTCATTACCATTAAAAGGTCAAAACATTTAAAAGAAGTTTTTCACTTATATCATATTAATGTAAAAAAAAAGAGAGACGCTCTTCAAAAATATTTAATTAAAAATAATATAGACGCTAAAGTTCATTATCCAATACCAGTACATCTTCAAAAAGCCGCCAAATTTTTAAAATATAAAAGAGGAGATTTTCCTTTATCTGAAAAAATGGCAAATACATCTTTATCTTTACCTGTCCATGAGTTTATAGATAAAAGACATATTAATCATATGGTTAATACAATTAACAAATTTTATAAAAAATAATATTTAAAATCTGTGATGATTACTTTTTTTATAGCCTTTTATAANGAAGAAAGAAAAGGTAAAGGAGTACATAAATTTTTAAAAGATTTAGAAAAATTTATCAGAAATCCAATAAATAAAAAAAATACTTTTGTTTTATATAATGACGGCAGCTCTGATAATACTGGGACCATAGTAGAAAATTTTAAAAAAAGAATTAATAAAAACAATGTTCAAGTCTATAAAAATATTACAAATAGAGGAGTTGGATTTTCATATAGACAGATACTTAAAAAATGCAAAACTAAATATTTATTTTTTATACCTGGNGATAATGATCTATTGTGGAAAGACCTTTTAGAATTAAAAAAATATTATGGCTATGATTTTGCTATGTTATTTCCTATTAANTTTGAGAAATACTCGCCTGCTAGATATTTAGTTAGTATGCTTTTTAGGATAATTTACGGAATATCATTTGGTATTATAATCAATTACATNCAAGCACCCTGCCTATATAAAGTTAAAACTTTAAGAAAACATCATTTTGTTTCTACTAGATTTAGTATTTGGGCTGAAATAAACACTAAATTATTAAAAACAAAAATTAAATATATTGAAATACCAGTACATTATAAAAACAAATCTGTAATAGANAGAACAATTAATTTTAAGAATCTGTATGAAGTGATAGTGATGTTTTTAAGAACATTTATCGAAATTAAATTCTTCAAACGAAAAACATATAGATTTACTGCTAAGAAATATTATTTATGAAAATAATTTTTTCTTTATCAGTTGTATTTATACTTACAATTGTATTAAAAATTATTTTATATAAAATTTTAAAACTCAAGAATACTTCCTGGCCCCAAGTAACAATACTATCATATTTTACATTTTCATTTCTATCTTACTACTGTTATTTTTCTAGCGATAATTTAATTGAATTTTTTATTTTAAACACTCTATTTTTAATAAGCTACATGTTATTTTTACCTATCATATTTAATGAAAGTCCAAGTGTTTATTTTTTACAAAATATTAAAAATAAAAACTTGAAAAAAAATTTCATCAACAAAAAGTTTGTTTCTGGTAGGTTAAAAATGATGAAAAAAGATAAATTAATAAATTCAAAATATAAATTAACAAAAAAAGGATTTCTTACTTATAAAACTATTATTTTTTTAAGTAATTTATTTTTAAATGATATTAATTAAATTATTGATAATTCTATCTGTGCTTACAATTTTAATTAATTTATTTAATATAATTCCAAAAATTAAAATTTTCATTAACTTAATTTTGAGTAGTTTTATAATTTTTTATTTTAGTGAAAATTCAGATATTTTATTGGTGAATATTTTAAGTTATATGTGTTGTTTATATATTTTATTAAATATTTATGCCACTAGGTACAGTTCCATAAGAATTAGATTAATAAACTTAATAATATTTAAAAAAAAATTAATTAACGAGACTGCACTTTATCAAGAAAGATATAATAGATTTAATAAAAAAAATAATTCAATTATGGCGCCAAGATTATTTAAAGTTTTAAATATATTTGTTAAATTTTTTAGGTATATTTTTATTTAGAATTTAATTAAAGGTCGTAATATTTTACCACTATTAAAATCTTTGATAGCTTTATTAATGTCTTTAAATTTGTAAACCTTAAATATTTTTCTAAGTTTTGAAATATTGATTTTAGTAATTAATTTATAATATAATTTTAAATTATTTTCTAAAGAAACATCATTTCCAGAAAATCCAACAATTTTTTTACCAAATATTAAATCGTATGGATTTAATTGAATCAAATTACCTTTTTTTATATTTCCAGCTAAAATACATAATCCATCATTAGATAAATTTTTATATGCTAACTCCATCATTTTTTCGTTTCCAGAAATTTCTATATTATATTTAATTAAATTTTTGTTGATATTAATTTTTATATCTTTATTTGTATTTTTTTGAAAAATTTTTTTGCAACCAAATTTTTTTACAATATTTAAGTTTTTTTTATTCTTATCTACAGAATATATATTTTTTATTTTTAAACTTCTTAGCGCAATAACGGTCATTAAACCAACACCACCTGCACCGTATACGCCTACGTAGTTATTTTTAGAAATATTTTTTAAATATTTTAAAATCATTCCAAATCCTGTTGGGATTGCGCAGCCAAAAAGTGCTGCTATGTCTAAAGGTAATTTTTTAGGGACTTTATAAACTCTACTTTTTGACACTAAGGCTTGTTCAGAAAACGTGCTTACGTGACCAGAGTTAATTTTTTTACCAAGCTTATCTATATAGAAGGGACTTTTATCGTCTTTGCCCTTTTTTTTTATCCAAGATAGTATTACTTTATCTCCAATTTTAAAATTCTTAACTTTTTTTCCTACTTTTAAAACCTCACCACTAGCCTCATGACCCAAGGTATGAGGTAAATATGGATCAAAACCTTTCTTCCCATTGATTTCATTTAGTTGAGTTCCACAAATATAAGAGTACTTCATTTTTACTAACAATTGATTTTTGGTTGGATTAGCTAACTTTAACACCTGGATTTTAAGAGGTTTCTTTGTTTTTTTTAGTACTGCAAATGTAGAAGTTGAAAGGTTATTCATGAATTATTAAAAAAATAACATTACATTCTTCTCTCTCAAGTTGCAAATAGTTATTTTTATTAAACTGAAAAATTTTATTTTAATCTTATTAACGGATTCATTGCATTCTCAGTTGGAATATTAATTTTTATAATATAATTTCAATTTTTAAAATATTTTAAAATCAAATGAGTCTTACAAAAGAGCAAAAACAAGAAATTGCTGATCAGCAATCACAAAAACATGAAACTAAAAGAGTAACATCTCCTGAGCTAGAAAAAATTCTTTACGAAGCTTTACCTGTTCTTGACCATGGTTTTGTAAGAGTAATTGATTATATGGGTGATGATACATCAATAGTCCAATCGGCAAGAGTTTCATATGGTAAAGGNACAAANNANGTNTCTACNGACNAAGGTNTNATNAAATATTTAATGAGACANTGGCANTCTACTCCTTTTGAAATGTGTGAAATCAAATACCATGTCAAGTTACCTATTTTTATAGCGAGACAGTGGATCAGACATCGAACTGCAAATGTAAATGAATATTCTGCCAGGTACTCAATTTTAGATAAAGAATTTTATATTCCTAACAAAGAGCAATTATCTGCACAATCAACAATAAATAGACAAGGTAGAGGAGACTTGATTACAGGTGAACAAGCTGAGGAAGTTCTTAAAATTTTAAAAGATGATGCAACAAGATCTTATGAAAATTATGAAAAAATGCTTAATGAAAAATTTGATGGAACAGTTATAGATAAAAATAAATCTGGACTAGCAAGAGAACTAGCTAGAATGAATTTAACCTTAAATTCTTATACCCAATGGTATTGGAAAACTGATTTGTTAAATTTATTAAATTTTTTATTTTTAAGAGCTGACAGTCATGCTCAATATGAAATCAGAGTTTACGCAGAAAAAATGTTAGAGACTGTTAGAAAATGGGTGCCGATTACATACGCAGCTTTTTTAGATTATAGGGTTGGAGCTGTTTCTGTATCCGCGAAAGGAAAGTTAGTATTGCAAAAAATGATTAGAGGTGAAAAATGTGATATTGAAAACTCAGGCTTATCCAAGAGAGAATGGAATGAACTAATGAGTTCATTTGGATTTACTAAAAAGATTGTTTAATTTTTTTTGCTATCTCTTGAAAAATTTTTGAAACCTCATGAGTGGGTTGAGAGTGAGTTAAGGGATCCCCATTATCAGCTGAATTTCTTAAATCTTGATGTAAAGGTAGTCGACCTAAAAATTCTTTATTAAATTCCTTTGCAGTCTTTTCAACTCCACCTTCTCCAAAAATTTTATATTCTTTACCGTCATCACCTTTAAAGAAGCTCATATTATCAATTAAGCCTAAAATTTTAACGCCTGTTTTATCAAACATCTGTATTCCTCTTTTAACATCTAGAAGAGCAAGATCTTGAGGTGTAGAAACAATTACCGCACCATCTACCTTAACTTCTTGAGCAAAAGTAAGTTGAGTATCACCAGTACCTGGAGGCATATCAACAATGATTACATCTCTATCTTTCCATAAAACCTTTTGCGTCATGGTTTTTATTGCACTTATAACCATTGGACCTCTCCATATCATTGGGGTTTGTTCTTCAACTAAAAAACCCATAGACATACACTGCGCATCATACTTTTCTAATGGAATAAGAGCTTTACCATCATCACTTTTTGGTTTTTCATTTAATTTAATCAATTTAGGAAGAGAAGGACCGTAAACATCTGCATCTAAAATCCCCACTTTCATTCCAAGGTTTTGTAAAGCAAAAGCCAAGTTTACAGCCACTGTAGATTTACCAACTCCACCTTTAGCACTTGAAACTAGCATAGTATATTTAGTTCCATTAATTGGATGTTTAATAAACTGCTTAGGTTTAAGCCTTTCCTTTACTTCTCGGTCTATTTCTTCTTTCTTTTCGGTCATAATATCGCTCTTACTTAACTTGTTTTTAACACAAAAGTCACTATATAAAGTGTCATGAGTTTCAAAGACAAAGTATTTAATAATCAATCACCTTGGGGAGCTCCCCCAGGAGGTAATAATGGTTCGGGAACAAGAAGAGAACCACCAAATATTGATGAAGCTATAAAAAATTTTCAAAAACTCATAAATAAATTTTTACCAGGTGGAAAGTCAGGCGGAGGAAAACCAATAGTTCTAGGCTTAATAATTTTAATTATTCTTTGGGCATTAAGTGGACTATATAGAGTACTACCTGATGAACAGGGAGTTGTTTTAAGATTTGGAAAATATGTAAAAACTACTCAACCAGGATTAAATTATCATTTGCCACGTCCTGTTGAAAGAGCCTTAACTCCTAAAGTTACAAAAGTTAATAGAATAGATGTTGGATTTAGACCAGCCAGCGATACTGGTAGATCTTCAGGGGTTGGGAATGTTCCAGAAGAAAGCCTTATGTTAACCGGAGATGAAAATATTGTTGATATTAATTATTCAGTTTTTTGGGTAATTAAAGATGCTGGTAAATTTTTATTCAATATACAAAGTCCAGTAGAGACAGTTAAAGCCACATCAGAAACTGCTATGAGAGAAGTGATTGCTAAGAGTCCAATTCAATCCATTTTAACTGAAGGAAGATCAAAAATAGAAATTGAAGTTCAGGAAATTACTCAAAAAATTTTAGATGAATATGGATCTGGAATTCAAATTACTCAAGTACAAACTCAACAGGCAGACCCACCTGCTCAAGTAATTGATGCATTTAGAGATGTGCAAGCTGCAAGAGCTGACAGAGAAAGATCTAAAAACGAAGCTGAAGCATATGCAAATGATGTTATTCCAAGAGCTAGAGGTGAAGCCGAACAAGTTCTACAACAAGCTGAAGCATATAAAAAAGAAGTTGTCGCTAAAGCAGAAGGTGAAGCTAGCAGGTTTTTAGCAATTTATAATGAATATAAAAATGCAAAACAAGTTACTCAAGAAAGAATGTATTTAGAAACCATGGAGAAAGTTTTAGCAGATATAGATAAGATTATTATAGATAAAAATTCTGGATCAGGCGTAGTACCATATTTACCTTTACCAGAATTAAAAAAATCAGGAGATCAATAAAAATGAGAGTGCCTAAATTTATAATTCCAGCAATAGTAGTATTAGTGGTTTTAATCTTCCAATCTGTAATTATAGTACAGGAAATCAATCAAGCAATTGTTCTTCAATTTGGTGATCCAAAGAAAATCATAACAAAGGCAGGTTTAAATTTTAAAATACCTTTCATCCAAAATGTTGTTTATTTAGATAAAAGAGTTTTAAATTTAGATAATCCTCCAGAGGAAGTAATAGCCGCAGACCAAAAAAGACTTATAGTGGATGCTATAGCAAGATTTAAGATAGTTGATCCTTTAAAGTTTTATATTTCAGTTGGGAATGAAAGAGTTGCAAGATCAAGACTTTCTACAATTATAAACTCAAGAATTAGAGGGGTTTTAGGTACACAAGAATTAGCAACATTATTATCTACTGATAGAGCAAAACAAATGGCTATAATTCAAAATGATGTAAATGAAGAAGCAAAAAATTTTGGAATTCAAATTGTTGATGTAAGAATTAAGAGAGCTGATTTACCTCCAGCAAATAGTGATGCCATTTACAAAAGAATGCAAACAGAAAGACAAAGAGAAGCAAAGGAGTTCAGAGCTCAAGGAGCCGAAATAGCTCAAAAAATAAGATCTACTGCAGATAAAGATGTTACGGTACTATTAGCTAATGCTAATAAAAAATCTGAAATAATGAAAGGTGAAGGAGACGGTCAGCGAAATAAAATATTTGCAGATGCTTTTGGAAAAGATCCTCAATTTTTCTCTTTTTATAGGGCTATGCAAGCTTATGAAAAAGCCCTTATTGGAGGTGAAACTTCTTTAATACTTTCACCGGATAGTGAATTCTTTAAATTTTTTGGAAATACGACAATAAAAAAACCTTAAACAGGCTGCCACTATTTTGTCAAAATAAAAAATTAATCTTTGTTAAATGAATTTAAGTTTTAAAAAACTACCCATATATTTCATATTTTTTTTCTTAATTTTTAACATAGAAGGAAAAGCAAAAAATGCTCCAGAGTCATTTGCTGATTTAGCAGAAAAATTAATGCCTTCAGTTGTTTATATTTCTACAACACAAACAGTTAAAACTAGCGGAAGACAGTTTCCATTTGAATTTCCTCCCGGATCGCCTTTTGGTGAAATGTTCAAAGATTTTGAGAGAGATAGACAAACAGAGAGACAACAATCAGGTTTAGGTTCTGGTTTTATTATAAAAGAAAATGGAGTGGTTATTACG
>NHHT02000008.1 GCA_002170875.2 Pelagibacteraceae bacterium TMED170
TTAGTTATTTTTATTAATTTTATCTTTATTATTTTCATTAAATAAATGGAATAAATCAGTTACTTTTATTTTGCTACCCGGAAACCATTCATTAATTAAAATTTTTTCTTTAGTTGTAACACATGAACGAGTGTCTTTAAAATTTTCATCTTTAGATTTTTGTCTTAATCTCCATAACATTTGATCTTCTTGTAACCTTTTTTTTTCTCCTTTATTACGTAAAAACATTACTAAAGGAGAAAGAAGACCAAAAAATAAATTCATAGGTTTAAAATAAAATTTCGAAATATACTTAATTTTATTATTTTCTAACTGTTCGCAATTAATAATATTTTTGGATACAAAATCAAAATTACAAGGCGTTGAGTAAAATTGTACATCTTTTTCTGAAGTAATTTTAATTGCTATAAATTTTTGCGTAAAATTTTTTAAAAATTTTATTCCGGGNAATTTATACAGTTCATATTGTATAATTGATACATTTCCATTTTCATATATTCTTGAAACATCTTTCGTTGTGCTAGAATGAACCTTNGTTACATGATGGTTATCATACGCATTTTCTANAATAACNTCCTCTGAAATATGGTCAACAATATGTTCTGTTGTGCTCTCTCTAGTTTTGTAATTCATTATTAATCCAACTTGTATCTTCTTTATTAACTACTACAGATTTTATAATATTTTCATTGGGAAGTGAACCGTCAGGAATAAAGCTAAACCTACAACCATGCCATCTGCAAGTAATATAATTCTTTGAAAAAGATGCNGAACTCAATGGTAATCCATTGTGCGGACATCTGCGATCTATCAAATATATCTTTTCATTATATCTGATTAACATCTTATTAATTTTATTTCCGCTTATTTTGTATAAATCTAAGCTAGTATTNTTAGATTCAAAAAATTTATTAGATATTTTTTTNATAGTCTCAAACATTTAATCTCATTAGCATATAACTTTTTAAATTTTAGGCAACATCAAAATTTAAAATACCGTTAAAAAATATATTTATCTCCCAAGTATATTAAAAGACCTAAAGCTATACCAACAATTATCCAATAATAATTTTCACTCATTTATTTAATAAATTTATTTAAATTTGGTTTAAAATAATTTGGCCCCTTCATGACTTTACCTTGGTCATTATAAATAGGTTTACCATTGTTATCTAACTTGCTCATATTAGAACTTTGTACCTCCTCAAAACATTTATCTAAATTAATACCAAAAGCATGTCCTGCTCCATAAGTAACGTAAAGTATATCTGTAAGCGCGTCCGCAACTTCTGTTAAATTCTTCTGTTTTATTGCTTCTTTTAATTCGTCAAGTTCCTCTTGAATTAAATTTTGTCTAAGTTTAATAATTCTTTCCTCAGGAAACTCAGCCTTATCCTTTACTTCCTGACCAAATATCTGCATAAATTTTTTAACACTATTGAAATTACTCATTTAATATCCATTTCTAAATTGTAAACTTTGAAAACAAATTGTATTATAACAAAGAATAAAAGAATGAAATATAGAAATGAATTTGACAGCATTGGAAAAATAAAGGTTCCTGGTGATAAGTATTGGGGAGCTTCCACAGAAAGATCAAACAAATATTTCAATATTGGTGATTTTTTAGTCAGGCCAATAGTAATTCATTCAATAGCAATAATTAAAAAAGCTGCAGCGATAGTAAACGCTAAAAATAAAAGTTTAGAGCCTAAAATTAGTAGAGCAATTGTTCGAGCTTCTGATGAGGTGATTAAGGGAAAATTAAATAGCCACTTTCCTCTAAAAGTCTGGCAAACTGGGTCTGGCACTCAAACAAATATGAATGTNAATGAAGTTATCTCTAATAGAGCAATAGAGATGATGGGTGGAAAGCTTGGNAGTAAGAAACCTGTTCATCCTAACGATCATGTAAACAAATCTCAGTCTACAAATGATGTTTTTCCGACAGCAATGCACATAGCTATTGCTATGAAAACTCGAGAAAAATTATTGCCTTCACTTAAAATGCTAGAAAAAGAGTTAGAAAAAAAAACTAAAGAATTTAGTAAAATTGTAAAAGTTGGTAGAACTCATTTACANGATGCCACTCCAATAACTTTAGGTCAAGAATTCTCTGGGTACAGAGCACAGCTNAAAAAATGTATTAATAGAATAGAAAATGCTTTACAAGANATATATTATTTGGCTCAAGGNGGAACTGCTGTGGGAACAGGGTTAAATACAAAAAAAAATTTCGATAAAAAAATAGTAAAAGAAATTAGTAAAATTACAAAAATTCCTTTTAAAGTAGCTAATAATAAATTTGCTGCTTTAGCTGCTCACGATGAAATTGTTAATTTTTCTGGAACTNTAAATACAACCGCTGTATGTCTAATGAAAATTGCAAANGATATTAGATTTTTAGGTTCAGGTCCAAGAGCAGGTTACGGAGAATTAATTTTACCATCTAATGAACCTGGATCTTCNATTATGCCTGGAAAAGTCAATCCTACTCAATCTGAAGCAGTTACAATGGTTTGTGTTAAAGTAATCGGTAATCATAATGGGATTACTATGGCAGGATCACATGGGCATTTTGAATTAAANGTNTTTAAACCTTTAATTATTCATAATATTTTACAATCTATTGAAATTATGAGCGACTCTTCTAAAACTTTTTCGCAGTATTGTGTTAAAGGAATTAGAGCTAATAAAAAAAGAATTAAGTTCCTTTTGGATAACTCTTTAATGTTAGTTACGGCTTTAGCTCCTAAAATTGGTTATGATAATGCCGCAAAAATTGCAAAAACCGCTCATAAAAATGGAACATCACTAAAGGATGAGGTTATTAAGTCTGGTACTTTATCTCGTAAAGAATATGACAAAGTTATGGATCCAATGTTAATGACAAAACCAAAAAAAAATTAATTAATCTCGAATAATCCCTCTCTAATTGTTTTATAATTTAAAATATTAGATAACTTATTATTCACTAAACTTTCGAATAGATCTTTGTAGTATTTTTGATCTTCCTTAGAAGTAATTGTGTTGTTTATTTTAATGTGATTAAAATTAATTTTTTTAGATATAATATTGAGCGAACCTNAAATATTTAANTCCATATTATTATTTTNTTNCTTATAATCAATNTTAAATTTTTTTAAAAATTTTCTTACATCTTCAAATTTTCCTGATAAATTAAATTTAAGCTTTGTATAACCATCTATATCTGAGATATTACCAAAAAAAATTGCACTACCACCTTCAAAATTCAAAATGCTTTCTTCAAATATAATATCTCCATTCTCAAAAAATAAAGTAATATCTGCATCTTTTATAATTTTGTAATTATATTTTTTAGATTTATAAAAAATTTTAATCTTCCCATTTAATTTTTTATTTACATTAGAAAAATTATCTATTTTTTTACTAATATTTTTATCTTTAATAAAGTTAGTTAAATCAAATTTTTGAATATTAGCTATAACATCAAAATTGAAATAAGGGTTTATTTTTAATATCCCGTCAAAGGAAGTTTTTATAAACCTATTTACGAAAAAAGAATTAAAAATTTCAAAGTCTTTTTCTTTTTTAAACTTAAAATTTAAATTATTATTTAATATTTTTGACTTAACCTCTCCTATTATTCCATCAATACTGTAATTTGAAAAAATAACTATATTCTTAAATCCTATCTCTGGAATATCTATATTTAATTTACCATTATAAAATTTACTTTTAAATTTTTTATTAAAAATCTTTCCTTCAAATATAAGAGAACCGTTCTGATTATTAAAATTTAAATTTTCTATACTTGTAACTTTATTTTTTTTATCTTGAATTATGATTACACTATTTATAACTTTTATATAATGATTTAAATTATTAATATCTTCCAAAAATAACTTAAAATTTTTTGTATCTACTTTAAAATTTCCCTTTTCAATTAAAATTTTTTTTGTATTAAAAAGTTTAATTTGATAAATTTGTTTAAAATCTAATCTTAGACTTAATTTTTCTACATTTACTTCGCTAGTATCCTTTCCAAATTTAAGATTTGCTCCAGAGATTTCAAGGTTCGGAATAGGAAAAATGTGATATGAAATATTAGAATAGTTTTTTAAATTAATACTATAATTTTCTTTTAAAGTTTTTTTAATAAACGACTCTTTTTTAGAATAATCAAAAAATTTTGGTGTAATCAAAAAAATTATGACTGATAAAATAAAAATTATAAATAAATATCTCAAAAACAAAATAGATTTTATAATTTTTTTAATCATTTTTTCCTAGTATTAGTGGTATATAATTATTTTTACTCTTTATGGAATCTATAAATAAATTATTAGAAAATTTAAACAAGGCGCAAAAAGATGCTGTCTTGAATACAGAGGGACCTAATCTTATAGTAGCTGGTGCAGGATCAGGAAAAACAAGAGTGCTAACTACAAGACTTGCACATATTATCAATGAGAAAAAAGCGTGGCCAAACCAAATACTTTGCGTAACGTTTACAAATAAAGCTGCAAAAGAAATGCAAAACAGAGTTATGAACTACGTAAAGGGATCGTCAAATTCAGTTCCTTGGCTAGGGACATTTCATTCAATAAGTGTCAAATTTTTAAGAAGACACGCAGAGGCTTTAAATTTAAAAAGTAATTTTACTATTTTAGATACTGATGATCAAAAAAAATTAATTAGAAAAATAGTTAAGGCTGAAGACTTAGATGCAAAGAAATTTTCTCCTCAACTTATAATGTACTATATAGATAAGTGGAAAAATAAAGGATTACTACCTAAAGATGTCAAAGTTAATAAATCTAATTCAATAGAAAAATCAATTCTAAAAGTATATGAAATTTATCAAAATAAAATTAAAGATTTAAATGCTTGTGATTTTGGAGATCTCATACTTTATTGTGTAAAACTTTTTGAGGAACATCATGATATAAGAAAAATTTATACAAATAATTTTAAATATATACTGGTGGATGAATTTCAGGATACAAATTTTATTCAAAATAAATGGTTAAATCTTTTAGTTAATGAAAAACAAAATATCTGTTGTGTAGGCGATGATGATCAATCAATTTATAGCTGGAGAGGTGCAGAAATTAAAAATTTTTTAACATTTGATCAGTTATATAAAAATTGTAAAATATTTAAATTAGAACAAAATTACAGATCTACTAAAAATATTTTAGAAACGGCTTCAGCTTTAATTTCAAATAACTCGAATAGAGTGGGTAAAAAATTATGGTCTTCTGGTTCAAAAGGAGATCTGGTCAAATTAAATTGCTACCAAACTGGTAAGGAAGAAGCTCAGGGAATAAGTGATATAATTGAACAAAATATAAAACAAAAATATTCCTTAAATAATGTTTCTATTTTAGTGAGAGCAATATATCAAACTAGAGAATTTGAAGAAAGGTTTTTGAAAATAGGCATAGGGTATCGCGTCTTAGGAGGAACTAAATTTTATGAGAGAGCCGAGATAAAAGATGCAATTTCATATTTAAGAATCATCAATCAAAAATATGACGATTTAGCATTAGAAAGAGTAATAGGTGCACCAAAACGTGGTATTGGTGAAAGTACTCTAAATAAGATTTATACTTTTGGCAGTAAAAATAAATTATGTTTAGAAGACTCTATTATAAAAATCTTAAGCCTAGATAATTTTAAACCTAAAATAAAAACTACTTTATCTCAATTAATGAATATGATTCATAAATGGAGAATAGACTCAAAAAACACTAAGCATTACGACTTGTTAAAATTAGTTTTAGATGAGTCTGGTTATTCTTCAATATTAAAAAATAAAAAAGATTTAGAAAATGAAAATAGATTGGAAAATTTAAAAGAATTACTCAGAGCAATGCAGGATTATGATAATTTACAAAGTTTTCTTGAACACGTTGCTTTGGCCACATCAATAGATCAAGATTGGGAAGGTGCTAAAGTTAATTTAATGACAATGCATGCAGCAAAAGGTTTAGAATTTGATGTGGTGTTTTTACCCGGGTGGGAAGAAGGTTTGTTTCCTCACCAAAAATCTTTAGAAGAAAAAGGTGATTTTGCATTAGAAGAGGAAAGAAGATTGGCCTATGTAGGAATTACTAGAGCAAAAAAAGAAGCATACTTGTCTTTTGCAATGAAAAGGTCGTATCACGGAGACTGGATGGACGCATTGCCATCAAGGTTTATAAATGAAATACCTGAAGATAGTATTGAAAAAAATGAAATTCAGCCTGATAATAAAGATGATAATTTTGATTTTAATCAAGATAATTTTTTGGATACGGATGAAGAGTATAGGAGCCCAGGTTGGGAAAGATTAAAAAAAAATAGGCTTATAAAGTGGAAAAAATAATAAAATTAAGAAATTTATTTAAAGATTTAAATATAGATGGATATATTGTACCAAAAAATGATGAATTTTTTGGAGAGTACATTCCTGATGATAAAGATAATTTAAAATTTATTAGTAATTTTTCAGGCTCATTCGGTTTTGCATTAATTTTAAGAAAAAAAAATTATCTTTTTGTTGATGGCCGCTACACTCTTCAAGCAAAAATTCAAAGTGGTAAATTTTTTAATATAAAGACCATTCCAAAATGTTTACCTTGCAATATACTTAAAAATAAAAAATTAAAGATAGGCTTTGATCCTAAGCTACATACAGAAAAATCTTTGTCTTATTTTTTTCAAAAAACAAATTGTAAGTTTGTTTCAATAAATTATAATTTGATTGATAAAATTTGGAAAAAGAAAAAAAATAGTAAAATAAATAAGTTTTTTGTATTAAAAAAAAATTATACAGGACAAGCCTTGAACGAAAAGATTAATTTATTAACAAAATTATTAATTAAAAAAAAAATAGATATCCAATTTATATCTGCCTCTGAAAACATTGCCTGGTTGCTTAATATAAGAGGAAAAGATTCTAAATTTACACCTTTGCCTAATAGCTATTTAATTTTAGATAATAAAAAAAAAGTAATTCTTTTTTGTGATCTACGAAAGATAGATAAAAAAATAAACAAATACTTAAAAAATATAAAAATAATAGATATTAACTTTATCCAATTATTTTTGAGTAAAATTAAAAATAAAAAAATCCAGATAGATGTAAATTCATGCTCAATTTTATTTGAAAAAATAATTAAAAAAAATAATGAAATTATAGAAGCCAAAGACCCGGTTTATCTTTTAAAATCTGTAAAAAATAAAATAGAATTAAAAAATATATTTAAATCACATATTTATGATGGGGCGGCCTTAACTAAATTTTTATTTTGGATTAAAAAAAATTTCAAAAAAATAAAAATTACTGAAATTGACGCACAAAATAAACTTCTTAAATTTCGAAAGTTTAATAAAAATTTTAAGTTTTTAAGTTTTCCAACAATATCTGGCACGGGGCCTAATGGAGCTATAATTCATTACAAAGCTGATAAAAAAAGTAATAGAAATTTAAAACGAGGAGACATTTATCTGGTAGACTCAGGAGGACAATATAATTTTGGTACTACCGATGTAACTAGAACGATTTCTTTAGATAACAATAACCAAAGAATCAAAAATATTTTTACTAGGGTGCTGAAAGGTCATATTGCTGTTGCTAGTTACAAAATAAAAAAAAATACAAGTGGGGGAGATATTGACGTAGTTGCTAGAAAATTTTTAAAACAAATAAATCTTGATTATGCTCACGGAACTGGTCATGGGGTTGGATATTTCTTAAATGTTCATGAGGGACCTCAAGCTATTTCTAAAGGTAATCAAGTTAGATTTAAAGCAGGAATGATAGTGTCTAATGAACCAGGTTATTATGAATCTGGAAAGTTCGGTATGAGAATTGAAAATTTGGTTACTGTAAAAAAATCAAATAATTTTTTTAAGTTTGAGAATTTAACAATGGCTCCTATTGATAAATCATTAATTAATAAAAAGCTTTTAAATAAAAACGAGATTAGTTGGCTTAATGATTATCACTCTCAAGTGTATAAAAAGCTTAGTAGATTTATGAATAAATTAGAGTTAAACGATCTTCAAAATTCTTGTTCAAATATTTAATATTTTATACCAGTCTTTCTCTTTAATAATTTGAATATTTAATTCTTTAGCTTTTTCTACTTTTTTTCTTGTAGGTTTAGACTCTCCAACTACTAAAATATTTAAATTTTTAGAAATAGTGCCCATAACCTTACCTCCATTTTTTTCAGCAAGAAGTTTTGCTTCTGATCTACTTATTTTTTTAAAGCCTCCAGTAAACATTAAATTTTTATTGCTAAATTTTCCTTTTTTATTAGAAGTTAAAAATTCTTGAATATTTAGCTCTTTGGCTAATAAATTTACGACTTCAACGTTTTTGGGGTTTTGAAAAAAACTTTCTATTGAATTAATCTGAGTTTCACCAATTCCATCAAGATCAACTAAGCTATTTAAAATTTTTTTTCTTTTATAGGTTAAAAACAAATTAGAAAACTCTTCACTTGAAATAAAAAAACTAGCTAAGATTTTTGCATTTTCTTGCCCAATATGCCTGATTCCAATAGAATAAATAAAACGATTTAATGAAATTTTTCTAGCTTTCAAAATAGCGTTTTTTAAATTTTTAATGGATAAGTCTCCCCAGCCCTCTAATTGATTAATTTTATTGTAATTAAGCTTAAATATATCTGAGGGTTTTCTGATCAAATTTAACTCCCAAAATTGGTCCACAACTTTTTTTCCTAAGCCATCAATATTAAATGCTTCTTTTGAAACAATGTGCTTTAATTTTTCCCTTGCTGTAAAATCACAATCATAACCTTTTATACATCTTCTAACTACGTCCTCTTTCTTAGTAGAAAAATTAATTTCTTTTTGTGTTTTTGATCCACAAAGACACTTAGTAGGAAAAATATATTGTTTACTATTTTTATGTCTTTTGAATTTGTCTACAGAAACTACTTGAGGTATTACATCCCCTGCTCTTTGAATGGTCACTATGTCGTTAATTCGAATATCCTTTCTGTTAATTTCATCTTCATTATGTAATGTAGCATTTGAAACTACAACTCCTCCTACTGTAACTGGTTCAACTTTTGCGACTGGAGTGATCGCTCCTGTTCTACCAACTTGAATGACTATATCTTTTATCTTTGTAATAGCTTTTTCAGATGAAAATTTATATGCCGTAGCCCATCTTGGTGAACTTGAAGTGCTGCCTAGCCTTGATTGTAATTCTAAATTATTAACCTTATATACTAATCCATCAATATCATAATCCAAAGATGATCTGAGTTCTTCGACATATTTGTGTTGTTTTTCAATTGCATCTAAACCCTTAGTCAATTTATTGTATGGATTTGTAGAAAATCCCCATTTTTTTATTTGATTGATAAATTCTAATTGTGTTTTGAAAAACTTAGGTTTAACCAATCCTAATCCATAAGCAAAATATCTTAAAGGAATTTTTGCAGTTTCTTTTGGGTTTTTTTGTCTAAGAGAACCGCCTGCAGCATTTCTGGGATTAGCAAAATTTTCTTTTATTTTTTCAAAATCTTTTTTTCCAATATACACCTCTCCTCTAATCTCTAAAATATCAGGTATGTTTTTATCTGTAATTTTTTTTGGTATTTCTTTAATTGTTTTTAGATTTTGCAAAATATCCTCTCCGGTAATTCCATCTCCTCTTGAGAGACCTTTAATAAGAACACCTTTCTTATAAGTTAAGGAAGCAGAAATACCATCAATTTTAAGCTCAGAAGAAAGTTCGATATCTAGATCTTCAATGTTTAAAAAATTAATAATTTTACTTACAAAATCTTTCATATCTTCTTTTTTAAAGGCATTTGACAGTGAAAGCATAGGTTGAGAATGTTTTATCTTATTAAACTTATTTAAAGGAGGGGCTCCTATAGAAACTTGGGAAGAACTAAATTTTTTTAAAAATTTATATTTTTTTTCTAAAATTTCTACTTCTTTTTTTAGACTATCATAATCAGCATCAGATATTAATGGTGCATCTTTTTGATGGTAATAAATATCATGCTTTTTAATTAATTGAATTTTTTCTTTATAAGTTTTAATTAAATCTTCCTTGGAATATTTCATTGCTTTATTTTAGTAATTTTTTAATTGTTCTTTTTATCAATCCATCATCTTTTTTAGTTTTCTCAATTTTCTTAATTTTATACTCTTTGTTAAGTATTTTATAAGAATTTTCATACCATTTACTGGTATTATAATTATATCCAAGTATGACTGCTGTAGTTTTTGCCTCTTCCAATAAACCTACTATAAAATAAACTTCCACTAATCTATGAAGTGCTTCTTCTATAAAAATAGTCTCGCTGTATTTTTCAACAATTACTTTCAATCTATTTATTGCAGGTATCCATTTCTGTGATTGAATATAATATTTGGCTATATAGAGTTCTTTTGCTGCTAGCTGATTATTGATCAAATCCAATTTAAATTTTAAGTCTAAAGCATACTCAGAATTAGGATATTCATTTAAAAACAATTCGATTTTTTCTTTTGATTTTAACAAAGGAACAATATCTTTTTTTTCATCAAGTATTTGCTCATATAATGATATTGCCAATAAATAATTTGCGTAAGCAATGTTTTTATCTGCCGGATAAACTTTTATAAATCTCTCTAAATTTTCTATCGCTTCATCATAAAAGTTAATTATATAAAGACAATAACTTGACATTAAAGAAGCTTTAGCTGCAAATTCAATTTGTGGTAAAATCGTTTCTGCCTCTGCAAATTTTTTAGAAGCATAAAAATAGTCTCCCGATTCTAAAGAATCAACTGCCTCTTTATATATTTCAAAAGATTTTTCATGTTTTGCAGGTTTGTTAATAGGCGGATCTTCTTTTGAACATCCAAAATTTAACATTACTAATAATAATAAATAAAATAATTTATGAAACATTTTACTGATTCATATCAAATAAAATTAATTAGGTAAATTTGTTAGAATAGCTTAAGCGTTAACTGCAAGCTTGTTTACTGGTGTTTTTAAATCTTTCTTTAATAATCCGATATTATTAACAACTATTTCTGTATAATTAGATTTATCACTAAATAAATCTCTTAAAAAAATATTACTTAAATGGTGGCCACCCTGCACACATTTAACACTTCCAAGGATTCTATAACCCGATAATAAAAAGTCTCCTGCTAAGTCTAAAATTTTATGATTTACGAACTCCTTCTCATTTCTTAAGCCACCTTCATTAAGTATTTCTTCACCCTTTACAACAACAGCATTTTCCAATGAGCCACCTTTCGCCAATCCGTTTTTTTTAATTTTTTCTATATCTTCAAATAAACAAAAAGTTCTTGATGAATAAACATTAAATAAATTTTTATTTTCAAAATTTATATGATTTTTTTGATTACCTATAATTTTATTATCATAACTAAGTTCAAAACTTACATCAAAACTCTCTGAACTTGGTTCAATAGATATAAATTTTTTACCTTGGCTTAATTGAACCTTTTTAAGAATTTTAAGATATTTTCTTTTTGTTTGCAGTTGTTTTAATCCTACATTTTCTATTAGATTTATAAAATCTTTTGATGAACCATCCATGATTGGAACTTCGTTATTATCTATTTCAACAGTTATATTATCGACACCTGAAATATAAAATGCAGCCATTAAGTGCTCAACGGTTGAAACCTCATTTCCAAATGAATTTTTTAAAGTAGTGCATAGCTTTGCGGAAGATACGTTATTGTATATAGCTTTTATAATATTGTTTTTTTTTAAATCTACTCTTTTAAAAGTAATTCCCTCATTATCTATTGCTGGAATAAGTTTTACATTTGCAATCTGACCCGAATGAAGACCTACACCGCTAAATAATATTGGTTTTTGTATTGTTGTTTGATTTAATTTAAACATTAAGAATTTATACAAAATTCAGAGTTTGAACTTAAAACAACTAATGTTTCAAAAAAATACTATTAATAATTAATCAAAAAGTGTTGAAAATATCTTCGAAATTATTGACTTTTTGGTCTGAATTATAGGTAGAGCCTCTTTTTCCCATCCTCTACCAATCAATTCTGCTGAAGATAAACATGGCGCTAGGTGCCCATCTTGGGTTAATTCAGTAAATTCTACTACATCATTAATTGGAAATTCTTTTTTGAAAATATATTGCAAATTCTTATAAATATTTTCATCCTGAAAATTAATTTCAATCTCTTTATCTTTATTTGAAATATGATTTAAATTAATATTTTTCTTATAAATTAGGTCTACCATCTCTTCAACTCTTGCTGAGATAATATCATTTAAATGGGACATNCTAATTTTTCTNTATGTTGAATTAGTAAAATAATTTTTTGATAAATAATTTTCATTTTTATTTGTATCNCTGTTTTTAAGAAAATTANCTTCTTGAAATATTTTTTTTACAGTATTAAGGTCTAAAGAACATAACTTNGAAACATCTTTAATTATTATATCACTTCCAAAATTAAATGTCTCAGANTAGATATANGATAAATTTTTAAAAATTGAAATATAACTTCTATCATGTTTAATTTTAATAAAAACTGAAAAATCTTTATTAGTTATGCTTTTAATTTTTTCTATTCTCTCGGCAAAGGTTTTAAGAATTATTCTTTCAATATTAATATTACAATTGCTTAAGACTAATTTTAAATTTTTAAGGTCATTCTTTGGTAATAAAAAAAAAGATAAATGATGACTATACAAATCTCCATAGAGTCCAATAGGAAGATTAGTTAAATTATTATTATCTAATACAAAATTTGAATTAAATAAATGGATTAATGAATTATGTGGTTGATTGTCTACTACATTTTTTTTAATTTGATTCAATATAAAAGATATGTCTTCATTTGAAATTTGTGATCCACTGAGTTTTTTAAATCCTGAAATATTAATACAACTAAAATTATATTGATTATTAATTATAGTTGCATTTTTAAAAGTGAAGCCGATTTTTTTTTCTATTAGATTTAAATTTTCTTTAATAATTTTTATTGAAGCTTGAGTATCTATTATTTTTCCATCTTCAACACCTGCTGATTCAATGTTTAAAGAATCTAATTCCTTAAAATTAAAATCTTCGTTGTATTCGACAGCTAAAAAAGTAAATTTTTTATCATCAATATCTATAAATAAATATGGCTTATTAATTTCCATTTAAGTTTATTTTAAAATTAATTGATCTTTTATTCTATAGTCAAAAGAACTAAATTTTTCAAAATTTTTATCTTTATTTATTGAAATAAAATTTTTTAAAGCTTTGGAGTAATTTTTTATTGGCAATTTTATTATTATTTCGTTGTTCAATACTATATCCCATCTATCTGACTCGAAATAATAAAAAGATTTTATTTCACTCATTGGAAAACCAGTATTGGTAATTATATCGAAAATTTTACTAAAATTTATATTTTTTCCGAATACTAATGGTAAATTAGTATATTCACTTAACTCTGTATATTTAATTAAACTGCCTTTTTCAGATATATAAAATTTTTTTTTTCCATCAATATAAATAGCTACAGGTTTTTTCTCTATCACAGTAATTTTTACTGTTTTTGGATATATTTTTTTAACTTTAAAGCCTTCTATAAATTCAAATTTTACTAGAATAGATTTAATCATTTGATTATCAATGAATAAAATGTTCTTTTGCTTCAAAAATTCTAGTTCTTTTACTAATATTTTTGAATCAACTACTTTATTGTTAACTATTTCTATATTTTTTATCGGAAAAATTAAACTCTTATACTGAGATTTATAATTTGGCGCATAGGTAGTGAAAATAACTAAAAAAAATAAAATGCGTAAAAGCTTGACTGTAATCATTTATTAATACTAGCATCCAAAATAATTTTTTTAACCAGTTGGGCAAAAGATATATCTTTATATCTAGCTATTTCAGGAACAAGAGATAAACTTGTCATCCCAGGCTGTGTATTTATTTCGAGCAAATAAAATTTTTCTTTAAAAAATTTAAAATCACTTCTAGTTACTCCGCGGCATTCTAAAGCTTTATGAGCTTTTATCGCAATTTTTAAAACTTTATTATAATTTTTTTTAGATATATTTGCTGGCATAATATGTTTCGTTTTAGCTAATCTAGAGTACTTAGCTTTGTAATCATAAAAAGATCTTTTTGGTTCAAGCTCTATTGCGCCTATAGCCCTTCCTCTCATTACTGCCACTTGAACTTCTTTTCCACCAATAAATTGTTCAATCATTAAGTTTTTATAAATTTTCTTTAATAATAAAAATTCTCTTTGGAGTTTTTTATAATTTTTACATATTACAACCCCTATACTTGAGCCTTCATTTGTTGGTTTAATAACCAAAGGATAATTTATTCTACTTTTTAAAACTAATTTTTTTAAGTCAAATTTTTTAATTTTTTTAGTATTTAAAATTAAATATCTTGGAGTTAAAATTTTTTTTTTTCAAAAATATACTTTGAAATTTCTTTATCCATAGCACGCATAGAGGATAAAACTCCTGAATGAGTATAGGGTATTTTTAAATATTCAAAATAACTCTGTACATTGCCATCTTCACCATCTTTTCCATGTAATGCATTAAATATTAAATCTATATTTTTTTTATTAATATCACTTAATTGTTTTTTCGCTGGATCAAGAGTATCCACTTTGTAACCTAGTCTCTTAATTGCTTTAATACATGCTTTGCCAGTTTCTAAGCTCACTTTTCTTTCTCGTGAAGTTCCTCCAAGAACTACCAGAATTTTTTTAATTTTTTTTTTTCATTTCCCGTTTAAAAACGTCCCATAATTTTTATCTCTAATTCTAAACTAATGCCCGTTTTCTCTTTAACTCTTGCTTTNACTTTTTTAATTAATCCTTCAATATCCTGTGAAGAAGCATTTCCACTATTAACAAAAAAATTACAATGTTTTTCTGAGATTTTTGCTTTACCTAAAGACATGTCTTTACAATTTGAGTCTTTTATTAACTNCCAAGCTTTTAAATTTTTTGGATTTTTAAAAGTNCTTCCACAAGTTTTTATTTGACCAGGTTGAGATTCTTTTTTTTTTGTAATTAATTCTTTCTGCCTATCNTTTATCTTTTGAAATGACGATGGTTTTCCCTCAAAAGTAGCACTTAAAATAATTAAATCATTTGGTAAATCACAGTTTCTATAGTTAAATTTAATTTGATTATTTTTTATTTCCTTAATATTGCCATTGAAATCCATAACCTTGATAGATGTTAAGATATTACAGATTTCGGTTCCATAACATCCGCTATTCATCTTTATTGCTCCACCAATCGTACCTGGGATACATGACAAAAACTCGAGNCCACTTATCTTGTTTANTGTGGCAAAGTCAGAAACTTTTCTATCAAACGTTCCTGCGCCTGCTTCAATAATATTATTACCTAAAAGTTTAGTGAATGAGAAATTTGAGCTTAGTTTGATAGTAACTCCTTTTATACCACCATCTCTTATTAGTGTGTTTGAGCATGCACCAATAACGCTTATATCTTTAAAATTATTTTTAATATCTTTCAAAAAAGAGGATAATTGTTCGACATTCTTAGGTTTAAAAAAAATATCTGCAGAACCTCCTGTATTGAACCAGCTATAATTTAATAGCTNTTTGTCAAAAAAAACNTCATTAGTAAATTTTTTTTCTAAAACTTGTTTTATNTTACTCATAATTTATTTTTAAGATCTCTTATCCATTTTGAAATTGAACCAGCTCCCATCCCAATAATAATTTCATCAGAAATTAAATTTTTTTTTTAANTATCTATTTAAATCTAATTCATTTTTTATATTAATTACTTGTACCTTTGATTGATTAGCAATTAATTTTGCAAAATTATTTGAATCATAACTGTTATCTTTTTTTTCACCTGCAGCGTAAATTGGACATAGAAGAACTACATCAGATAAAATAAAGCTAGAAGCAAATTGTTTTTTCAATTGCTTTATTCTTGAATACCTATGTGGTTGAAAAACTGATATTAACTTTCTTTTTTTATAAACTTGCTTTAAGCCTTTTAGAACTGATTGAATTTCTGTAGGGTGATGTGCATAATCATCGTAAAAGTCTCTATGATTTTTTACAAATATTTTCGTTAATCGNCTTTGAACACCAGAAAAATTTTTTAACGCTGCNTTGATAACATTAATTTTAATTCCTAAGTTAAGACAAATTGCTATAGCAGCTGTAGCATTTAAAATATTATGCTCTCCTAATAGATTTAAATTAAATCTTTTTATTATAGTTTTTTTAAATTCACGATTTTTAATCTTTAAATCAAATGTACTAAATTCTGAACTAAATTTTTGGTTAAAAATTTGATAATTNCAATTAGGATGNAATCCATATGATAAATAATTTTTGATTTTAATAGTTTTGAGAATTTTTCTTAAATTTAAATCATCCCAACAAATTATTGCTTTACCTATAGGGGGGGTCTTATTGATAAATTTTACAAAGGCTTGTTTTAAATTTTTAAAATTTTTATAATAATCTAAATGTTCATTATCTATATTAGTAATTACCGAATAATTAATAGGTAGCTTTAAAAAACTACCGTCTGATTCATCTGCTTCAAGGACTGCCCACTCACCTTTTCCAAACTTTGCATTACTTTTAATAGAATTTATAACTCCTCCATTNATTATNGTNGGNTCNANTTTNGCNNNAGANAAAATTTTNGCNANTANTGANGTTGTNGTNGTNTTTCCNTGNGANCCNGTNACAATAATATTCTTCTTTAAAGAAACAATATTAGCAAGCATTTCAGCTCTTTCGTAAATTGGCAATTTTTTTTTTCTAGCTTCTATTAATTCTACATTGTTAAGAGTAATAGCAGTAGATTTTACAATTATAGTTGCTAGTGAAATATTTTTTTTTGAGTGCCCATTAAAAATTTTTATACCAATTTTTTTACAATTGTCTGAATTTTTATTTTTATTTAAATCGCTTCCTTGAATATTAAAACCCATAATTTTCATTATTTGAGCAAGTCCGCTCATGCCTATCCCTCCGATTCCGACAAAGTGAATTACTTCTTTATTTCCTATGCTTATATTATTCATGAATTAGCTGTTTAATTAAATTATCAATTTTTTCAAAAACTTTTTTATCTGAATATTTGCTTTGTTTAATTTTCATTTGGTTTAATAAACCTTTATCTTTATGAATTGATTTAATCAATGGAAATAGATTTTTTTTAATTTCAAATTCTTCAATTAAAAAACTATACCCTTTATTTTCAAAATACTTAGCATTTTTAAGTTGATGGTTATCTGCAGAATGAGGGAGAGGTATGGAAATAATTGGAATATTGCAATTTAAAAGTTCAGCTAACATAGATGATCCAGATCTAGTTATAGCTAAATCAACGCGTGGAAAATAACTTAAAAGATTGTGGCTAAAATGGAACATTTCAGTTTCAATATTTAATAAATTATAATTATTTGTTAGAGCTGAACTTTGACTTTCTAAGCATTGCTGATAAATTTTTAATTTAATACCTGCATTTATACATTCTGCAAAAACAGTTGGTAATTTTTCACCAAATGATNTTGCAGCCTGACTACCACCTAAAATTAAAATGCTGAGTGTCTCTTCAGAGNCTTTTAAACTTTTTTNATTAAAATAAAGAATTTTTTCTCTTATTATATTTCCAATTTCTACTAATTTAAATCTATATTTTTCATTAACTCCCTCTAAATTTTTATATGCAACCGCTAACTTGCTTGCGAAAGGAAGCAGGTATCTATTAGCTTTTCCTAAAAAAAGATTATTTTCATATATAATGAAAGGGATACCCAAAATTTTTGATGCTATACAAACAGGAAATGAAGAATAGCCCCCCATACCAAAAACAATATCTGGTTTAAATTTAAGCAAAAAAATTATTGAATGTAAAAAAGCAAATATNTTTTTTACCAAAGTAAAGATTGTAAAAAAAGGATTGTTTTTATAAATTCTTGAAGAGTTGATAATTTTAAATTTTATATCATTGTAGTTCCTTAAAAATTGAAAACCTCTTTTNTCAGTAATGATTTNTACATTGAATTTACCTTTAATAAGATTTTGAGCTAAACTGTAAGCTGGAAAAACGTGTCCTCCAGTTCCNCCCGTAGCAATAATAATTTTTTTATTCAATTTCATGATCTATAAATCTATTTTGAGTAAAATTTAAAATAACTCCCGCTAAAATTGCACTACCAAAAAGTGAAGATCCGCCATAACTAAGAAAGGGAAGTGTCATGCCAGTGGTTGGTAGCAAACTAGTGTTTACGCCAATATGAATAAAAGTTTGAAAAATTAATAGTGTAGATAGGCCACA
Source organism: Pelagibacteraceae bacterium TMED170 (assembly GCA_002170875.2). Next base: position 18,343 of record NHHT02000008.1, read on the forward strand.
AAGAGAAATTTTTAAACTTTTATCTGTTTCAGACACTATAATTTTTATTATACGAAAAGTGATATATAAAAAAATTAGAACTAACAAAATTGATATTATAGAACCAAACTCCTCGGCTATTACAGCTATTATATAATCAGTATGAGCCTCTGGCACACTGTCTTTAAGTATCCCTTCACCCATTCCCTGACCTTTTAGCCCGCCTTGCTTTATTGCATCAAGAGCTTTTTGAGATTGNAAATTATCCCCTTTAGATGGATCAAAAAAAACATTTAAACGATTANTAATATAACCAAACTTGTCTGGAAAATTAATTAATAATCCAATTATCGTAATTGCTGAAAATGCAAAAAACCCGAATATATAAAAAAGGTTTATNCCAGAAATAAAAACTATCGAAATCCATGTTCCTATTAAAAGAATAGATTGACCTAAGTCTGGTTGATTAATGAGTAAAATGATAATTGCCAAAAGTACTAAAAAACTTAAAAAATAAATTGAATTTGAGGTATTTGTATTATTGTGTGTCAAAATCTTTGCAGTAAATAAAATAAAAAATGGTTTTACAAATTCTATAGGTTGNAATCTAAAAAAATATAAATTTAACCATCTTTTAGACCCTTTTACTTCAACTCCTATAATTGGCACAAGTAATAAAATAATAAATAGGATGATAAAGATTGGAAGAACTAATTTTTTTAAAANTTTTAAATCTATAATTGATATTGAAAACATTATTAATAATGAAAAAATTACAAAAATTGAATGTTTAAAAAAAAAAAAATAATAATCTTTGTTTAATCTTTCTCCAGCTAAAAANGATGTTGATGAGAAAGAAAAAAAAAGTCCTANAAAAAATAACAATATAAAGCAAAANAAAATTTTTTTGTCTATATTTCTCCAATAGTTATTTAACTTATCTTTATAGATACTTGTTTGCATAAAATTTTGCTAATCTTTTAAACTCATTGCCTCTTTCATTAAAATTTTTATATTGGTCAAAAGAAGCACTTGCTGGACTTAACAAAATTGTAGCTTCTTTTTTTTGAGAGTTTTTTACGTCATGAAAGATGGCAATTAAAGAATTTTTTAAAGTTTTAGAGATTTTATACTTAATTATATTTTTTAATTTTTTTTTAAAGAAATCGATATTTTTTCCAACAATAAATGCTGTGATAATTTTTTTTTTTAGTTTAGTTAAGTTAATATTATCGTCTTTTTTAGGTTGCCCCCCAACAATCCAAAAAATATTATTATTATTATTTAATGCAAATTTTGCAGCTTCAAAACTTGTGGCTTTTGAATCGTTGATAAATTGTATACCTTTTTTTTTATAAAATATTTCATGTCTATGTGGCAGTCCTTTAAAAGTGGAAAGTGATTTAATAAATGATTTTTTTTTTATTTTTAAAACTTTTGATAATTCGTAAATAAACTCCATATTTTCATTGTTAGCTTTTGAATTTAAATATGGATTTTTTATATNNTTTTTAATCTTNTTGTANGNCNCTCTTCTTTACNATTTTTAATTTTGCTAAATTNTNANTTNTANNATATTTAGAAATTAAACTTTCANTTTTTAANAAAGCNTANTTNNTTTTATCTTGNAGAGAAAAAATTTTANNTTTAGCTTTTATATATTTTGTCATACTTTTGTGCCAATCAAGATGATCCTTGACAATATTTAATATCATAGCATAAGTAGGTTTTATAAATTTTGAATATTCTAACTGAAATGACGATGATTCAATTACAAAAATTGAGTTTTTTTCAGGCCTTAAGCTTAAAATTGGTTTACCAATATTTCCTCCTAATTGAACCTTTTTTTTATTTTTTTTAAGAACATGTTCTATGATTTTACAAGTAGTCGACTTTCCATTGGTTCCCGTAACAACTATCGATTCTGGTATAATATTTTTCATATAAAAAATATCAAGATCTGTTATAAATTTATGCTTATTCTTAAGAAGTTTTTTTTTATATTTATTTTTTTCTATATCAATACCTGGGCTAATAACTATATAGTCAGCATTATTAAGAAATTTTAAAAAATCTTTAATATTTAATTTTATATCATGTTTTTTTCTTTTTTTTTTGTCATCATCCCAAATACAATAATTTTTAATTTTTGATTCTTTAAAAAATTTAACTACAGAGGATCCTGTAATTCCAAGTCCATAAATTGCAAAAGACTTATTGCTTAATGTTTTTGATAACGTCATGTATTAACGTAGTTTAAGTGTAGCCAATCCTATTAATGCTAAAATAATAGATATAATCCAAAATCTAATTACAATTGTTGATTCTGCCCAACCTTTTTTTTCAAAATGATGATGGATTGGAGCCATCATAAAAACTCTTTTTCCCGTTAATTTAAAAGATATGACTTGAATAATGACCGAAACAGTTTCCAAAACAAATAAACCTCCTACAATAGCTAGTACTATTTCATGTTTTACTATTATTGCTACTGCAGCTAACGAACCTCCTAGTGACAAAGATCCTGTATCTCCCATAAAAATTTTTGCTGGAGGCGCGTTATACCAAAGAAAACCTAAACAAGAGCCTACTATTGATCCACAAAAAATAGATATTTCTCCAACGTTGGGAATATATTGAAGTTGTAAATATTCAGAAAAAATTGTGTTACCTACTACATAGCTTATTAAAGTAAAAGATAAGGCGACCAGCATAACTGGTACTGTAGCCAAACCATCTAAGCCATCTGTTAAGTTCACTGCATTTGAAGAACCTATGATTACAAACAGACCAAAAGGAATAAAAAATAGTCCCATATGTATTACAAGATTTTTAAAAAATGGAAAATATAAATTATATAAATAGTTATGATCAGAATATTTAATCAAAATTAATAATGCAATAGATCCAATAGCTAATTGACCTAAAAACTTCAATTTTGAATTTAAACCTCTCGAATTTTCAAGTTTAATTTTTAGTAAATCATCAATAAATCCTAAAACTCCTAAACCTAAAGATACGAAAATGAGTGTCCATATAAAAACATTACTTAAGTCAGCCCAAAGAAGTGTACTTGAGATCATTCCTATAATGATAATAAGTCCCCCCATAGTTGGTGTTCCTGATTTTTTTATAATATGGTCAATGGGTCCGTCTTGTCTAATAGGTCCAGTAATCTGATTTTTTGAAAAGATTTTGATTAATGGACTTCCAATTAAAAAAACTATTGCCAGAGAAGTAACCACCGAAAGACCTGTTCTAAAAGTTAAATATTTAAAAACATTTAAAAAGGAATATTCTTCTACTAATGAAGTTAAAAAACTAAATAACATTTTCTTTTCCTTTTATGATGTTAGAAGTTAATTTATTTAAGCCAGTTGCATTAGAGCCTTTAACCATTAATAAATCTCCTTTTTTAATAATATCTCTAAATATAGTGTCAAAATCATTCTTGTATTGTAAAATATTTCCTCGCTTATTATTTTTTATATACTTATATGTATTTAAAATTTTATCTCCATATACGAAAACTTTGTCTATATCTGTATTGTTAATAACTTTTGACAAACTTTTGTGGTAAAAATCTGACTTATTTCCTAGCTCTAACATATCTCCCAATAAAAGGTACTTTTTTGAATTTTTTCTCTTTAAATTAGATAGATTATTAATTGCATTTTTAACTGAAAAAGGGTTAGCGTTATAGCTTTCATCAATCAGATTAAAGATAATTTTAAATCTTTTTATATTATGAATTTTTCCTCTTCCTTCTAGAAAATTGAAATTTTGAAATGATTTTATTGCTTGATTTAAATTGAGATTTAAATCTTTTAATACTGCTATGGAGGATAAAACGTTATAGATGTTTAAATTACTAAATGAAAAAAATAAGGTTTCATTAATTGCATGAATTTTTATAATTGTTTTTTTCTCAAATTTTTTAATACTTACTGGATAAATATCAGACTTGTTTGATCTTCCAAATGAAATAGTCTTCAATCCTTGATTTTTGGCAAGAGTATTGTGATAATTAAAAAATCTATCATCTCTATTAAGAATTAATGTTCCACCCTTATTTATATTTTTTATAATCTCGCCCTTTGCTTCTGCTATTCCTTTAATATTTTTGAAATTTTCAATATGTGCTTCTGCCGTGTTTGTTATTATTGCAATATCTGGTTTGACTATTTTTGATAATCGATTAATTTCTCCCTTTTTACTCATTCCAATTTCAAAAACTCCATATTTATGATAATTCTCTATATTCGATAGGCTTATAGGAACGCCGTAATGATTATTAAAAGATCTTGGTGAAAAGTAAGTTTTTGAAAATAAGTTAAGTAAATTTCCTAAAAGAGTTTTAAATGTTGTTTTTCCTGAACTTCCAGTAATAGCTATAAATTTAGCTGAAGATTTTTCACGTTTAATTAAAGCAATTTTATTTAAAAATTTATAAGTATTTTTATAAAATATCGTTTTATTTTTATTTATTTTTTTATTTCTCTGAGATACCACACAATAATTAGCCCCCTTTTCAATAGCTTGAGAAATATAGTCATGACCATCTTTCTTTAATCCTTTAATGGCAATAAATAAATTTTCTTTTTTTACTTCTTTTGAATTAATTGAAACACCTCTAAATTTATAATTTCTTTTTTTTTTTAAAATTTTTTTTAAAATTTGTGAATTCCAGCTTAAAATAAATTTATTTTTTTTGAATCGTTTATTTTTAAGATTTACCTTTTTTATTATTTTTTTATCAGAAACTTGAATAATTTTATTCCCATAATCTTGATGGGTTTCATGACCTTTGCCGGCTATAACAATTATTTCGAACGGCTCTGAATTTTTTAAAGCTAGTTGTATAGCCTTAGTCCTATTACCAATTTCAATATAATTTTTCTTATTTAAAAACCTAGTAATTGATGATCTTATTTTTTGTGGATTTTCGTTTCTTGGATTATCATCAGTAACATAAATTTTTTTACAATATTCTCTTGCAATTTTAGCCATTAAGCTTCTTTTTTTTTTATCTCTGTCACCTCCGCAGCCGAAAACTAACGTAATATTTTCTCTATAATAATTTTTGACAGACTTAAGAATTGTTAATAATGCATCTGGGGTGTGAGCATAATCAACAAAAACTTTAGAATTGTTAGGAAGTTCTCTTATCAATTCCAATCGACCATTAACACTATTTATTCTTTTTAAAACATAATTTATTTTTTTCATACTAACTCCAGATATGTTTGCTGCTAAAATAGACATACAAAGATTTCTGATTTGAAATGATCCAATTAAATTTGTGCTCTTTTTGTAATTATCGATAAACTTTTTATTAATTGTTAAAATTTTTAATTTTTTTCTATTTGCAATTTTTTTAATTTTTGAAAATTCTTTAATAGACTCATCGGTAATAACATGACTATTAGTTTTAAGTAATGAAGAAAATAGAATTAGCTTTGATGTTAAGTATTTCTTCATTGTCTTGTGATAATCAATATGGTCTTGACTAAAATTTGTAAATATTCCCACTTTAAAATTTATATTATTAAGTCGTCCCTGTTCTAAACCATGACTTGACGCTTCAATAATAACGTTATCTATTCTTGCTTTTTTTAATTCAGATAATTTTTTATGCAAAGTAATTATATCAGGGCTTGTAAGATCAATTCTTTTATTAACTTTATTTTTTTTAATCCCCAAGGTTCCTATGGTCGCTACCGGAACTTTATTCAATAGTAAAATTTGATGAAAAAAGTCAGCTACTGAACTTTTTCCATTTGTTCCAGTAACAGCTATAATATTTTTAGGTTTATTTTTAAAAAATTGTGCGCAGGCATAACCTAATGTATTTCTTACATTTTTTACTTTAATAATTGGAACTGAATAATTTTGAATTTTTTTGTTTGTTGAGCAGACAACTGCTACGGCACCTTTATTTATAGCTTGATTAATAAACTTTTCACCGTTTAACTTATTGCCTTTTAGAGCAAAAAATAAATCTCCTTTTTTAACTTTTCTGCTATCTAAGTTTAGTCCTCTAATTTTTAATAATTTAAAATTACTAGATTTTAATTTAATTAGGTTTTTTAACAACATGGTTGCTGTAAACCTCGTCGTTATTTATGGCTAAAATAGGTCCAATTTTTTCTATAATTTTGCCGGTCACATACACAGAGTTCCACCCTGCTTCATTTCTATTAATATTTGAAATATTTGTTCCTTTATAATTATAAATTATATGAGGAGCCGGCTTTGGATTGTCTAAAATTACTAGCAAAACATATTCTGGATTATGAGAAGGAAATACCGATATAAAAGTATTTATATTTTCGCTCTTTTTATTATAATTTTGGGCAGTTCCTGTTTTTCCAGCAACATCATATCCAAAAATATTTGCTAAACTAGCAGTTCCTTTGTCATGAGCTACAACTTTTCTTAAAATTTTATTCATTTTTTTACTTGTAGCTTTTGATATTATTTGATTGTGGTTATTTAAAATATTCTTTTCATTTTTATACAAAGTTGGCTTTATAACATATCCTCCGTTAGAAATAGTAGCATAGGCAGCTGCAGCTTGAAGTGGAGTAGTCATTATCCCGTGTCCAAAAGAGACCGTTTCAAGTTTACATTTATTCCATTTAAACTTTAAAGGGGTGCTTACCTCATCTAATTCAAATTGTACTGTATTTAGTAAATTTAAATCTTGTAAAAATTTTTTAAATTTTTCTTGTCCAATCTTTCTTGCTATTTTAATAGCTCCAATATTTGATGATTGAATTAAAATATCTTCTACGGCCATATTTTTAGGAAATTCATGTATATCTGCTATTTCATATTTGGAACATTTAATTTTTTTAGTAATATTTTGAATTATAGTGTCTGGTTCTAAAATATTTTCATCTAATGCCAAAGCCACTGTAAAGGTTTTAAATACCGATCCCATTTCATATAAATTTTTTGTAATTTTATTAGTGTACTCATTTTTAATAATATTTTTTCTCTTGTTGATATTATAGTCTGGTAAAGAAACTAGTGACAAAACTTCTCCGGTTTTATTATTCATCAGAAGGCCTGCCGCACCACTTGCTTTAAAATCATACATTGATTGTTCAAGCTCTTTTTTAATCAAATATTGAATATTGGTGTCTAAAGTTAAAATTAATGGTGTTGAAATTTTTTTTAAATTTCTTAATTCTCTATCAAAATATTTTTCAACACCTGATATTCCATAACTATCATCATCAATTTGTCCTAGAATATGACTATACAGTTCTGCATGAGGATAAATTCGAGTCTGAAAAGACTCTAATTTTATTCCTTTCTCACCCATAGACCAAAGTTTAAATCTTTCCTCTTCTGTAAGCCTTCTTTTTAAGTAGAAACGTTTATTTCCAGATAATTTGTCTTTTAATCTTTTTTGAGAAATTAAAGGAAAGTTTAATTTAATGTTTATTAAAAATTTTTTTTTATCTGAAATTAGATTAGGCTTAATTGCAGCATGATAAGCTTTAATATTTCTAGAAATTAATTCCCCATTTCTATCAACTATATCTCTTCTTAAAGGAAGAAAATTTAAATTATTTTTTTTATTTTCTAAAAAAAGTGGTTCTTGTATAGAGATAAGTATTATCTTAATTGCAAAAATTGATATCAAACAAAAAAAGAATAAAAATAAAATATATACCCTGTCTTCAGATATGGAAGATCTAGAATTTTTTTTTTGTTTTATATTAGTTTCTAAATAGTCCTCAAAATAAAAGCTTTTTTGATTTTTATTATAATTTTTATTTTTTCTTATTTTTTTTTTCATAATTAAAAGATTTAGATGTTTTTTTTTGTTGATTTATAAATTGATCTAAGCTGAAATAAATTTCTGAATATTTAATACTTGAATACTCTCCATTTCCATACTCTAATATTTTTTTAGATATATTGTCTGGAGATGAGAGATAGTAATAGTCTAATTGTATCTCATATAAATTATTTTCTAAATTAGAAATTTTTTTTTCATAAAATTTAATATTTTTTTCTATTAATCGAGTTTGGGTTTTTATTATTGAAGTTGTAAATAATAATATAGAAAAAATCGTTAGAGAAATAAATATTTTTTTATTAAACATTTGTGCTTTCTAAATTCAAATAATTTTTAAATTTAACCTTTAAATTTTTTGGATAATTAAATTTTTGTTTGTTTCGAGTTACAAATCTTAATTTTGCTGATCGGGAAGGTGGATTAATTTTGATTTCTTCATTAGATGGTTTTAAAAATTGATTCCCATAATTTTCAAAGAAAATAAATTCATTGTCTGTGTTTTCAGGAAAATATCTTGATGATTTGGATTTATCTTTAGAAAAATTACTAAAGTAAAATTTCACAATTTTATCTTCTATTGAATGAAAACTAATAATTATTATTTTTCCACCTGCTTTAATAAGTTTAGTGGCTTGAATTATACCCTCTATTAATTCAGTAGTTTCTTTATTCACGAAAATTCTAAGTGCTTGAAAAGTTTTCGTACAAATATTAATTTTTTTATTATAATTTTTCTTCTTGCTTTTTTCTATTATTTTTACCAATTCTGTAACAGTAGAGATTTTTTTTTCTTTTCTAGCTTTAATAATATTTTTTGCTATCTTTGAAGCTTCTTTTTCGTCACCAAATATTTTAATTATCAATTTTAAATCATGCTCATCATAATTATTAATTACTTCTTCTGCGGACAGGTTTGATAGGCCCATACTCATATCTAGTTTAGCTTTAGACTTAAATGAAAAGCCTCTAGACATATCTAATAGTTGAAGTGAAGAAACTCCTAGGTCAAATATTATTGTATCAGGCTTATTATTTGAATTTATTAAAACTTTTTCTAAACTACTAAATTTTTCATTAAAAAAAATGAAGCGATCCTTATATAAGCTTTTAATTTTTTGAGCTTTTTCTATAACATTTTTATCTCTATCTAATGCTACAACTTTTGTGTTTGAAAATTTTAAAAGCTCTTTAGAATAATTGCCACCACCAAAGGTACAGTCAACAAAATACCCTCCATTCTTAGGTGCGCAAATTTCAATTACTTCTTTTAACATCACTGGAAAATGAGAGTAGTCCAGTGATGATTGGGGAACGTTCATTTAATTTTGTTCTCTGCATTAAAACTTTTGTCTTCGCAAAAATGCAGGAATTTCAAAATCTTCTTCATCGCCAACTGTTTGGTCAAATAGTTCTTCTTCTTGACGATTTTGCTCATGTGTTTCTGTTTTTTCTACGTCTAGATTTTGCTCAGTAGAATTTTCCTCAGAAAAAAGTTGGGGTGTATACTCTTCCTCAATAAGTTTGGAAGTTGGTATAATTTCCTCATTTATCAAATTTTCTTCTTGCGTGTTATTCTCAATATAAGAGGCACTATCAAATGAAACACCTGTTGTCATATCATTTTCAGTTTGAGGTTCTGCCATCAAATTGTTTTCAACGGATGACTTGGGTGTGAAATTTAAACTAGTTTCTGGATTATCTTTTTGATTAATCAAACTATCATTAGCTGGCTCAGTTTCTAATTGCTCATCAAGTTTTAGTGCTGTTGATCCGTTTATAGAACTAAAAGTATTATTTTCAATTGGAACATTTTTTGAAAATAAACTATCAGAATACCCATTATTTCTATTTTGAATTCTATCAACCATGTTTAAAACAGTTTTATTTTCTGCTGTTTGGCCATCTAAAGATGTTGCAACAATCGATACTCTTATTTTACCATTAAGATTTTCATCTTTAATAGCTCCAAATATAAGTTCAGCTTCGGGATCCACTTCAGCTCTTATTTTATTAACAGACTCTTCAACTTCAAAAAGAGTGATATCTTTTCCACCCGTTATATTAACCAATAAACCCTTAGCTCCTTTTAAAGAATAGTCGTCAATCAATGGGTTATTTAATGCCATTTCGGTCGCAGCCATAGCTCTATTCTCACCCTCAGCTTCTCCTGTACCCATCATTGCTTTACCCATTTCACTCATAACCGTCTCAACATCAGCAAAATCTAAATTAATCATTCCTGGTCTTACCATAAGATCAGTTATACTTTGTACTCCATGTTTAAGAACATCATTTGATAAAGTAAATGATTCTTCAAACGTAGTAGTCTCACTTGCTATTTTAAAAAGATTTTGATTTGGTACAACAATAACAGTGTCTAAATGTTTTTTTAACTCTTGAAGTCCTGCCACTGCTCTTCTCATTCTTTTAGGTCCCTCATATGAAAATGGGAGCGTAGTAACTCCAACAGTCAAAATATTTAATTCTTTCGCTGCTTTAGCAATAACATGTGAGGCACCTGTACCAGTCCCCCCTCCCATTCCTGCAGTTATAAAAACCATATTAGCTCCTTGCAGGTAGCCTGTAATTTCATTTAATGATTCATCTGCAGCAGCTTGTCCAATGTCATGTTTTGCTCCAGCACCTAAACCTTTGGTTAAATTCATACCAATTTGAATTTTTGCATCAGCTTTGTTCATTTTTAAATCTTGCGCATCAGTATTTACCGCAACAAATTCTACTCCTCTCATTCCGGCTTCAATCATAGCGTTAATAGCATTACCACCTGCTCCGCCTACTCCCAAAACTAATATTCTAGGTTTTAATTCTTTAAGTTCTCCCCCACCAATATTTATACTCATACTTCCTCCTTTTTTTGATTATTTTCCCATTTTAAAGCTGATCTATTTTGATATGCTTTTTTTCTTGCTACTTTTTTATATTTGTCAAATATTTTTGGTTCCCAGATTTGAAAAGTTTTTCCAAGACCAACAAATAAAATATTGTTTTTAATTCCCGCATGATCTAATAATTTTTCCGTTAAAGAAACTCTACCTTCAGTATCGAATTGTAAATTAATACTTTCTGATAAAACTGAAGTAGCAAAATAATCTCTTTTTTCCTCAAAAGGATTTAAAGAGTCAATTGAATTTGATAATTTTTCTAATCTATCTTGAGTACACGCTTCTAAAGAAGGGTTACTAAATGACGGATACGATATAAATCCATTATAACCCATTGAACTAAGGTGTGATCTAAACGAAGCTGGCACTGAGACCCTTCCTTTTTTGTCTATTTTGTTTTCGTAACTTGATAAAAACATTATTTTTTAAAAGCCTCTTATTAACAAACATTTTCTAATCACCCTCCATTTTGGGATTATTTGGGATAGTATGGGTTTTAGAAAAATAGTCAATATATTACTTTATTGCTTTAAGGTACAAAAATAGAACATTTAAATGAATTTTGTGTTTGCCAGATAGTCTATAAGCCGGGTTCTGTCATTAAAGAAGTCATTTCTCTAGGCTCAAATTCACACTTAAGCTCGAGCAGTTAACCCAGAAGACTAACTAAAGACTGTTTTTAGCATCATTATTAATGCAGTGTCTTCTCTATTTAACCTTGCTCCCAGTGGGGTTTGCCATGCGTTTTTTGTTACCAAAAAACCGGTGAGCT
>NHHT02000017.1 GCA_002170875.2 Pelagibacteraceae bacterium TMED170
TGTAAAAACATAAAAGAAATCTCTGAAGTAGCAAAAAAATATAAATTAATTATACTTTCTGACGAAATATATTCTAACCTAACTTTTGAAGGAAAATATAAGTCAATCTCAAATTTTTATCCTGAGGGCACGATTGTAAGTAGTGGCCTAAGTAAATGGTGTGGAGCTGGAGGTTGGAGAGTAGGGTTCTTTGCAGTTCCAAACAGATTATCAAGTTTTTTAGATAGTATCAAAACTTTAGCCAGTGAATCATATTCAACTGTAAACAGTCCAGTGCAATACGCAGCAGTAGAAGCTTATAATGGAGACCACCAAGAGTATAAAGCAAAAACTACAAATATTTTAAGATCCGTCGGTAATTACGTTTATAATCATCTTAAGTCTAATAAAGTTTTAATAAATCCACCACAAGGGGCGTTTTATTTAATGCCAGAATTTTTAAATACAAATTTTAAAAATTCAGAAGAATTGTGCGAGGCTATATTAAATGAAACTGGAGTTGCAATGTTACCAGCATCTGAGTTTGGATTTAGTCCAAAAAAGATGATGACAAGATTGAGCTACATTGATTTTAATGGATCCGAATTTCTTAAGGCTCCTATAAATGGAAAAATGCTGGAAAATAAAATAATAGAAAAATATGCACCAAATATAGTCGAAGGTGTAGAAAAATTATCTATTTGGGCTAAGAAACAGTAGTTTATCTCATAAGATTCTCTTTGACCTTAGTCTTTTTACATAGTTAAATTATTAAATAAATAAACAAACGCAGGAGACAAAATGAAAAAAATAATATCTATGATTTCTGCTGTTTTAGTAATGTTTGCTTTCTCAAGCCCACTTACTTCAATCGCAAAATCAGCAGAGTTCTTCACTATTGGAACTGGAGGACCAACTGGAGTTTATTTTCAAACTGGAAACGCAATTTGTAAAATGTTACACAAATCAGCTATAAGTGCTGATCATGGAAGAAAGAAAGGTACTGCTAAAGCTTACAGATGTACTGCACCTTCTACTGGTGGTTCAAATTATAATATTGGGCAAATCAAAGATGGTGAGTTTCAATTTGGTGTAGCTCAGTCAGACTGGCAATTTCACGCTGTTAACGGGTCAAGCAAGTGGGAAGGAAAACAGTTTAGTAACTTAAGAGCTGTATTTTCGGTACACAATGAACCTTTTCAAATTTGGGCAAGTAAAAAATCTAAAATAAAAGATTTTAAAAGTCTAAAAGGAAAAACTGTTAATATTGGAAACCCAGGTTCTGGTCAAAGAGGAACTATGGAAGAGCTAATGAAAGCAATGGGAGTTGACACAGGTTACTTTAAGGCAACTACTGAATTAACTTCCTCTGAACAAGTAAAAGCACTTTGTGACGGTAAAATAGATGCATTTGGATACTCAGTAGGATTTCCAAATGGTGCTATGGAGCAAGCTGCAACTTGTAAAGCTAAAGCCAGCCCTATAAATCTAACTGGTGCGCCAGTACAAGGATTAATCAGCGGAGCTGACTATTATGCTAAAGCAGTAATTCCAAAAGGAACTTATTCTAATCAGAAAAAAGACGCTACAACATTTGGTGTAAAAGCAACTGTTGTTACAAGTGCTGACGTTTCTGAAGAACTAGTATATCTTGTAACTAAAGCGGTTATGGAAAACTTTGATTCTTTCAAAGCCCAACACCCAGCATTTAGTTTCTTAGAAAAGAAAAACATGATTAAAGATGGTTTATCTGCTCCTCTACATCCAGGCGCAGTTAAATACTATAAAGAAGCTGGATTAATGTAATTCAACTACTTAATTAAATTAAAAAGGCCCAAATTTATTTGGGCCTTTTTTTTTAAATAATGTATTCTTTAGATAATGAGCGAAAATATAAAAGATAAAATTAAACAAAAAATTAGCGAAGATTTATCTCCAACTAAGGATCTTAGAGGGCTTCATTTAAAAATAGTTATGTCCATAGCAATAGTTTGGACTTTATTTCAATTATGGTTTGCTTCCCCGTTTCCATTTTGGTTTAATTTTGGATTGTTTAAAGGATTACCGGCAAGAGCGATTCATTTAGGTTTTGCTTTAACCTTAACTTTTTTGATTTTTCCAATAGCAAGAGGAAAAAAAATTTCTTTTTTAGACTTTTTCATTAGTCTAATAGGAGCATTTTGCTGTCTTTATATTTATTTTTTTTATGATGATTTAGTCAATCGAGGTGGAATACTTTTAGTGAAAAATATATTTGGTTTTAATATACCACTAGAATTAATAATTGGTGCTTTTGGAATCATAATTCTACTAGAAGCAACAAGAAGAGCAATAGGGTTACCTCTAGTAATAATCGCAATTTGTTTTCTTTTATTTTCTTATTTTGGAAAATACGCACCTGATATTATTTCTCACGGTGGTCTTTCTTTAAAAAGATTAGTTGGTTTTCAATGGTTTGATCAAGAGGCAATTTTTGGCATTCCAATAGGAGTATCGGTAGATTTCATTTTTTTATTTGTACTGTTTGGGGCATTGTTAGAAACAGCTGGAGGAGGTAAATATTTTTTAGATTTAGCTTTTGCGATGGTTGGAAAAATGCGAGGAGGCCCAGCAAAAGCTGCAATATTAGGATCTGGGATGACAGGAATGATTTCTGGTTCTTCCATCGCTAATACGGTTACGACTGGAACATTTACAATCCCGATAATGAAAAAAACAGGTTTTTCTAAAGAAAAAGCCGGAGCGATNGAGGTATCATCTTCTGTTAATGGACAAATTATGCCTCCTGTCATGGGAGCAGCTGCTTTTGTAATGGCAAGCTTTATAGGCGTAACTTATTTCGAAGTAGTTAAACANGCTTTTCTACCAGCAATTATTTCTTATATTGCATTATTTTATATATCACATCTTGAGGCTCTAAAATTAGGACTTAAAGGCATGGACGACAGTGATGTTCCACATTTAAAGAAAACTTTTTTATCTGGTTTACATTTTTTAATACCTATTTTTGTTTTAATTTATTTACTAGTCTACATGAGGTACACAGCCTCTTATTCAATTTTTTATGCAACATTCTCTTTAATAATAGTTAATCTAGTNAATCGATTAATAAAAAATAAAGATTTTAAAACTGGTTTGGTTGATTGGTACAATCAAACAATCATTGGCTTTCAAAAAGGTGCATTAAATATGGTTGGTGTTGGGATTGCAATTGCCACTGCAGGAATAATCGTTGGAGCAGTTGGATCTACTGGACTCAGTACTAATTTAATTATTGTGATAGAGACTATTGCAAGAGATAATGTAATTATTTTAATTTTTCTCACAATTATTTTATGTTTACTTTTAGGTATGGGTTTGCCTACCACTGCAAATTATGTAGTAGTAGCTTCTTTGATGGCAACTGTTTTAGTTGATGTAGGAAATGCATCAGGATTTATCTTTCCTTTAATCGCTGTTCATTTGTTTGTTTTTTATTTTGGTTTGATGGCAGATGTTACGCCTCCTGTTGGTTTAGCATCTTATGCAGCCGCAGCAATTTCAGGCGGAGACCCTTTAAAAACAGGTCTCCAAGCTATTTGGTACAGTTTAAGAACAGGAATATTACCAGTAGTATTTTTGTTCAACCATGAATTACTTTTAATCGGTATTGAAAATATTTGGCAAGCATTATTGGTAATAACAACTTCTTTGACTGGTATTCTAGTTTTTACAGCAGCAACTCAAAGATGGTTTATTAATAGATTAAGTTGGTATGAGATAATTGTATTTTTATTAATCTCTATATCATTTTTAGCTCCCGATTTTGTATTAAGTAAGTTTTATCCAAAATTTAATGAGCAAAAACTATCCTCAACTTCAATACAAGAACTTAAATTTGATCCATCTAAAGAAGTACATATAAAAGTAACTAGAATTACAGGATATGGAGAGAGGTATAAATTATTTGTAATTGATAAAGATATTTTTGAAAACGAATATGATTTGGAAAAATTTGGTATAAATTTAAGAGATGACAGTGGAAATGTAGTAGTCGAAAAATTAAATTGGAAAGGTCAGGCAAAAAAATCTGGATTACAAATAGGAGATATTATTAGTAATTTTAAAATTGAGAATCCTCATCGACCTAATAAGGTAGTTGTTTACCCTTTTGCTTTATTACTTTTGCTTATGTTTGGATACACTAATTATAAATTTGGAAAAAAATCTCCCTTTAGAAAAACTACATAGAATATAACTTTATATTTTTTTTGTATTAATTTGCTATTGCTGCTAAAATAGCTACAACTATTAATATTTCCCAACCTGACATTAAATCACCTCCTTAAATATTTTTGAATTTTTTTATGGTAAAATTATGATTAAGCGGTTGTATTTACTATTTTGCTACTTTGGATTGCACAGGTATGATAAAATAGACATTAACTTTAGTTTTGGACCAGGTGGTTCCACAGAGACTGTAAGGTGTAAAGATTGTGGAATTAAAAAATTAAGAAAAAAAAAACTAAAGAATTTTCCAAGTTCCTGACGCAGTAGCAATTATTTTTTCAGAGCCAAATATTTCACTTGAAATAAAAACTAGTGATTTTGTTTTTTTTAAAATTTTTACTTTTCCTGTTAATTTTTCATTTAATCTTGCTGCTGAAATAAATTTAATGTCCAAATTTATAGTCACACATCTTTTATTGCCTGCTACAATATGAGCGGAATTACCCATTCCAGTATCTGCTATCGAGCAAATAAAACCACCATGAGCAATTTTACTCGTATTCAGGTTAATTTCTTTTACCTCAGCATAAAACTCGTAGTTAATATCGTTGATCTTCTTTACGCTTATTCCGCCAATGTGTTTAGCAAACCCTGATTTAGCTTCTTCCATGTTTCTTTCTATCATACATAGGTGCTAGTTGTGAGAAAATAACAGCTGATAAAATTACTATAATACCAAATATTTTAAATTCATTTAGATACTGATCCAATAATACCCACGCTGCGATAGATCCAAAAACTCCTTCCATGGAAAAAATAATTGCTACGGGAGCAGGCGATAAATTTTGTTGACCATAAACTTGTAGCATAAATGCAAGGCCGCTTGATAATACTCCTGCATAAAGGAGTTCTTTACTCTCCATTAAAAGCACTTGTAAGGAAATATATTCAAAAGTAAAAGCAGGAATAAATGATATTATTGATGCCGTTAAACATTGAAAGGTAGCTATAGTAATCGGGTAGTTAAATATTTTTAAAAACTTTGATATTAAAATAATATGAGATGCCCAAAAAAATGCACCAATAATAACTAAAGTGTCACCAAAACGAACTCTTATATTGTTTAACTCGCTTAAAAATAAACCCCCAGCTAAACACAAAAGCACTGATGGCCAAATAGAACGGTGTATTTTTTTTGAAAAAAAAAAGTAAGATAATATGGGAACCACAACTACATAAAGAACAGTAAAAACAGCAGAATTTGCTACATCTGTATATAAAAGAGAAATTTGTTGCAAAGCATTTCCTGCCGCTAAAGTAAATCCTATAAGAAACCAATAAGTTGTTAAAACTTTAAAACTTGATTTATTTTTTTTAACTTTTTTATATTCAAAAATAAAAAAGAAGGGGAGCAGTGCTAAGAAACCTAAAAGCAATCTACTAGCAGCAAATGTATATGGCCCAATATAATCCATTCCCATATCCTGAGCTACAAAAGCTGTTCCCCAAATGAAAGAACAAGAAACCGCACAGATTAATGAGAATACTTTTTTATTCATCTAAATTGCTAATTTAAAAGCGAAGTCTTTTCCAAGGCATTTACCAAGATAAACACAAAATTTAGCACCCTCAGCACCATCAATAATTCGGTGATCGTATGATAAAGAAATTGGTAAGATTTTTTTTGATACAATTTTACTATTAATTTTTTTTAGTCTATCAAAACTTTTACCAACACCTAAGATTGCTACTTCGGGAGGGTTAATTATTGGAGTAAAAAAAGTTCCTCCTATTCCACCAAGACTAGAGATAGTCATTGACCCACCAAAAAATTCTTTTTTATCAATTTTAAGTTCACGACATAGTTTGCTTGTTTTTTTTAATTCTTCTCCTATTTCTTTTATATTCATTTGATCTACATTTCTTATTTTAGGCACCATTAATCCATGAGGTGTATCAACCGCAAAACCTAGATGAAAATATTTTTTATAAATTATTTTATTTTTATTTACATCTATTGAAGCATTAAAGTTTGGAAACTCTTTTAACGCACTGACTAAAGCTTTAGCAATAAAAGCTAGAGGGGTAACTTTAATAATTTCTCCTGTATAGTAATCATAGAGAGACGATCTAAATTCTTCCATTTCAGTTATATCAATTTCATCATGTTGAGTGACATGAGGAATTTCCGTCCACGATCTCACTAAATGAGGTCCTGATAATCTTTTAATTCTTGGTATATCTTTTGATTGAATTTCTCCAAACTCTTCGTATAAAAATTCTTCTTTATATTCTTTTTTTTCTACAACACCTTTATCAACCGTGATTTGAGATTTTACAAAATTTTTTACATCTTCCTCAGATACTCTTCCTGCTCTTTGCGATCCAGAAATATTAATAACATCGGCTCCTAACTCTCTAGCAAACTTTCTCACTTTTGGGCTAGCTAATTTTGTTGATCCTTGGAAGGCTGGCATTCTTGTTTCAACTATTTTTTGTGTTTTTAAAACTTTTTCTTTTATTTTATTATCTTCTTTGGTTTTACCAGCAGCAATAATTTCCTTTTTTATTTGTATTTTTTTTTCGGATTTTAAAGATAAAATCAAATCTCCTTTATTAACCTTATCACCAACCTTAACATGTATTTTTTTAATTGTTCCTGCATCAGTAGATGGAACTTCAACACTAGATTTATCGCTTTCAAGTGTTATTAGAGAGTCGTTTTTGTTAATTGACTGACCTTCCTTAACAAGAAGCTCAATAATTTCTACATCTTTAAAATCTCCTATATCAGGTATTGTGATTTTAAGATCAGTCATAATTATAAATTTGGTGGAAATTCTTTTTCTTTATTAATTTTAAATTTTTTAATTGCTTTTTCAGCTTCTCTTGAAGCTACTAATTGTTCTTTTGAAAGAGCACTTAATGTATAAGCTACAATATGTTCTTTATCTACTTCAAAAAATTTTCTTAAATTTTTTCTTGTGTCACTTCTTCCGTAGCCGTCAGTTCCAAGTGAATAAAATGGTTTTTGAGTGTAAGGTCTTATTTGATCAGAAAAAGATCTTGTGTAATCTGATGCAGCAATGATTGGTCCTTCTCTTTTATCTAAACAATTTTCAACATACGATTTCTTTTTTTTTTCATCCGGATGAAGCAAATTCCATCTTTCAGTTTCCATACCATTTTTACGAAGCTCATTAAAACTTGTTACACTCCATATATCTGAGTCAACTCCATAATCTTTTGATAAAATTTTAGAAGCAGCAATAATTTCTCTTAAAATACTTCCTGAACCTAAAAGTTGAACTTTTATTTTACCTTTATTATTATTTTCTTGAAATAAATACATCCCTTTCAATATTCCCTCATCACAGTCTTTTGGTTTTTCAGGATGAGAATAGTTTTCATTCATGGCAGTGATATAATAAAAAATATTCTCCTTTTTTTCATGCATCCTTTTTATTCCATCTCTTAAGATAACTGCCATTTCATAGGCAAAGGTAGGATCGTAACTTACGCAGTTAGGGATATTTGAAGCAAGTAAATGACTATGACCATCTTGATGTTGTAATCCTTCACCAGCCAAAGTAGTACGTCCAGCAGTAGCTCCAATTAAAAAACCCCTAGCTTGGGAGTCTCCTGCTGCCCAAGCTAAATCACCAACTCTTTGAAAGCCAAACATTGAATAAAAAATATATATCGGAATCATTTCTAAGTCGTGGTTTGTATAAGAGGTTCCTGCCGCAATCCATGACGACATTGCGCCAGATTCATTAATACCTTCCTGCAACACTTGACCACTTTTATCTTCTCGATATGAACTTAGTTGTTCAGAATCAACAGGTTCATATTTTTGTCCTTCATGAGCATAAATACCAATTTTTTGGAAAAAACCTTCCATCCCAAAAGTTCTAGCTTCGTCAGGAATGATCGGAACTAGTCTTGGAGCAAGATTTTTATCTCTGAGTAAAGCTGTTAGCATACGAACCAAAGCCATTGTTGTAGACATTTCTTTGTCTACAGTTGATTTCATAAAATTATTAAAAATTTCTTTTGAGGGAGCTTTAATTGCCTTAGCACTAGAAGATCTTTCAGGAATAAATCCCCCTAGTTTTAGTCTTCTTTCTTTTAAATATTTTATTTCTTCAGAGTTGTTGCTTGGCTTATAATATTCAATATTTTTAACTTGTTTATCAGTTAAAGGCACACCAAATCTATCTCTATAATAAAGCAAATCTTTTTCATCTAATTTTTTCTGTTGGTGAGTGGTATTGATACTTTCACCTGATTTACCCATTCCATAGCCTTTTATAGTTTTGGCAAGAATAACAGTAGGTGAACCTTTGTGTTGCATTGCTGAGTGATAAGCAGCATATACTTTATGTGGATCATGGCCACCTCTATTAAGTCTCCATATATCTTTATCTGTCATTGCTGAAACAAGTTCTTTTAATTCGGGATATTTTCCAAAAAAATTCTCCCTAACGTAAGAACCACCTTTAGCTTTAAAGGCTTGATATTCTCCATCAACACACTCATTCATTCTTTTTACTAATAATCCAGTTTTATCTTTTGCTAGAAGTTGGTCCCAATATGTTCCCCAAATAACTTTTATTACATTCCATCCTGTTCCTCTAAAACTTCCTTCAAGTTCTTGAATAATTTTTCCGTTTCCTCTTACTGGTCCATCTAATCTTTGTAGATTACAATTAATAACAAAAATTAGATTATCCAACTTTTCTCTAGCTGCTAGACCTATTGCACCAAGCGACTCTGGTTCGTCCATTTCTCCATCTCCTAAAAAAACCCAAATCTTTCTTCCTTCATCTTTTACCAATCCTCTATTGACTAAATATTTAAGAAATCTAGCTTGATAAATTGCCATAATAGGTCCCAGACCCATAGACACAGTTGGAAATTGCCAAAAATTTGGCATTAACCACGGATGAGGATAGGAAGATAAGCCACCTTTATTAACTTCTTGTCTAAATCCATCTAATTGTCCCGAAGTTAATCTTCCTTCTAAAAAAGCTCTAGCATATATACCTGGAGCAGAATGACCTTGAAAATAAATCAGATCTCCACCAAATTTATTATTTTTTGCTCTCCAAAAATGATTCATTCCAACATCATATAAAGTTGCAGCAGAAGCAAATGTACCAATATGACCACCTAATTCAGAACTTTTTTTATTTGCTTTAACCACCATTGCTGCTGCGTTCCACCTAACATAAGCTCTAATTTTTTTTTCAATATTTTGATCTCCTGTAGATTTAATCTCAGCTCCTGGGGGAATAGTATTAATATACGGGGTGGTTCTAGTATCAGGTAAAACTAATCCTGACTTATAAGCAAGTTCTACAACTTTATTCAATAAATAACTTGCTCTTGGAGCCCCGTCATTTTCTATCACAGAATTTAGAGACTCTATCCATTCATTTGTTTCTATTGGATCAATATCTTCACTTGAAGCAGGTTCCGCAAAAACTTTTTTAACTTGTTTTATTTGATTTTTTTTTGGCTCTTCTTTGACTGGTTTATCAACAGGGAGTTTATCTTTGGTGTTTTCTTTTTTAGCAGCAGATAATTTACCATTTTCGATAGTTGCTAAAACGGTTCCCTCCGAAACTTTGTCTCCAATTTGTACTTTGAGACTTTTTATTTCTCCAGCGGCCGGAGAAGGAATTTCTAGACTAGATTTATCACTTTCAATAGTAACAATTGGATCGTTTTTATTTATTTGATCGCCTGGTTTTACCAGTACCTCTATGACTTCCACATCTTTAAAGTCACCTATGTCTGGAACTGAAATGTTTTGAGCCATAAAGTTTTATTATAGACTGGATTGAAACATATTAAAAATTCAATAAATAATAAACTTTAAAGATTAGGACAAATTGAACGATAAGCTGAATTTTGACACATTTTATGCTCTTTTTTGTCAATTAAATTTGGTTCAATTAGCTATGCAATGGTTTATAAACATATTTTTCAAAAGAAAAGAAATCAAATCTAGCAACGCTCTAGTTGTTCAAAAAATACTTTTAAAAAAGTATCTGTTAAGATAAATTCATTAAAGCTATTCTAGCCTATATGAATAAATTTCTTTGGAAACCATCTGAACAATTAATTCAAAATTCAATATTAGCGGATTTCTCAAAATTTATAAATTTTCAATCTCAACATAACTTTAAAACTTTGTGGAAATGGAGTGTGACCAACCCGGAAGAATTCTGGTCAAAATTTTGGGATTATTCAAAAATTATAGGATTTAAGGGTAAAGAAGTAATTCGAAAAAATAAAATTTTTAACAAAACAAAATTTTTTCCAGATTCAAAAATAAATTATTCAGAAAATATACTTAGAAAAAAAACTGATCAAATTGCTATAAATTTTTTATCTGAAAGTGGACTCGAGGAAAATATTTCTTGGAAAGTTTTATATGATAGAGTCTGTAGACTTTCATACTATTTTAAAAAAATAAATTTAAAACAAGGAGATAGAGTTGCAGCTTATGTTCCAAATAAAATTGAGTCTGTTATAAGTTTTTTAGCATGCGCAAAAAATGGTATCATTTGGTCATCTTGCTCACCCGATTTTGGAGTAGAAGGTGTGGTAGATAGATTTAAACAAATCGAACCAAAAATATTAATTACAAGTAACTATTATTTTTATAATGGTAAAAAAATTAATATTTTAGAAAAAGTAGATGATATTTTAATAAAAATTCCATCAATTAAAAAAACTATTGTTTTTCCTTATAATAAAAAAGAAAAATATGAGCTAAAAAATTTTATTGATTTTAATGATATTTTAAATACATCTAATTTAGACGAAACTTTTGAACAATTTGAATTTAACCATCCAATTTATATTCTTTATTCAAGTGGAACCACAGGAAAGCCAAAATGCATTACTCATGGAGCGGGAAATATTTTAATTGAACATAATAAAGAATTTATGTTGCATTGCGACATTAGAGAAAATGAAAAATTGTTTTATTATACTACGACGGGTTGGATGATGTGGAATTGGCTTGTGGGTGGTTTAGGGACTGGCGCATCAATTTTTTTGTTCGACGGTGCTCCTGTTTATCCCAAAATAGATGTACTTTTAGAATACTGTCAAAATAAAAAAATTAATTTATTTGGGATAAGTGCAAAATATATTGATCATTTAAAAAATGAAAAATTTAATAGTAAACATTTAGATTTAAGCTCTGTAAAAATTATTGCCTCTACTGGCTCACCTTTAGCGGAAGAAAGCTTTAAATATGTCTATGATAATATTAAAAAAGATGTTCATTTAGCCTCGATAGCCGGAGGAACAGATTTAGTTGGCTGTTTAGTTTTGGGAAATTTATATTCAAATGTTTACAAGGGAGAAATTCAAGGTGAAAGTTTAGCTTTAGATGTAGATATATTTAATAAAGACGGAAAAAGTACAAAAGTTGGAGAAAAAGGTGAGCTTGTTGTTAAACAGCCTTTTCCATCGATGCCAATTAAATTTTGGGGGGATAATCGAGGCGATAAATATCATAATGCCTATTTTACTAAATTTGAAAATATTTGGCACCATGGTGATTTTATAGAGCGAACATCAAATAATGGATTTATCCTAAGCGGCAGGTCAGATGCCACTTTAAATCCTGGTGGAGTAAGAATAGGTACTTCAGAAATTTATCAACAAGTTGAAAATATTGAATTTATTACAGAGGGACTTGTAGTAGGGCAAAAATACAAAGATGATGTAAGAATAATTTTATTTGTTACTACAAAAAAAAATAAAGATTTAGATGAAGAAAAAATAAAATTAATTAAATCTAAAATTAGAAAAAATTGTTCCCCAAAACATGTTCCTTCAATAGTTATAAAAACTCCTGAAATTCCAAGGACAAAGAGTGGAAAAATTGTAGAATTAGCTGTTAAAAAAATAATTGATGGAGAAAAAATTAATAATAAAGAAGCTATAGCAAATCCACAATCTTTGGCTTTTTTTAAAAATTTACCTCAACTAAAAAATTAATTATAAGCGAAGTAAATTAAAATGATTAACGTCCAAAAAAAAGCATAATATAAAATATACCCTTTTGTTGTAAATGGCATTTTTTTAAGCTTTCGTTTACCTTTTCCTTTATAAGGTTTTGATATTTCCATTATCTTTCAATACACATAGCAATACCCATGCCTCCTCCGATACATAGAGTCGCTAAACCTTTATTAACATTTCGTCTTATCATTTCATGAATTAATGTTACAAGTATTCGAGTGCCAGATGCTCCGATAGGATGACCTAATGCTATCGCTCCTCCATTTACATTCACTTTTTCTTCTGGAATTGAAAGAGTTCTCAAAACCGCAATACTTTGTGCCGCAAATGCTTCATTAACTTCGAACAAATCAACATCTTGTACAGACCATCCTGCTAAATCTAATGCTTTTTTTGATGCAGGTATTGGGCCTGTTCCCATTAAAGCAGGATCTACACCACAGCTTGCCCAAGACTTAATTGAAACTAATTTTTTTAACTTTCTTTTTTTTGACTCTTCTTCAGACATAATAACTACTCCAGCAGCACCATCGTTTATTCCTGAGGCATTACCGGCCGTCACTGTCCCATCCTTTTTAAACACAGGTTTTAATCTTGATAAAGCCTCTAAGTTTATCCCTTCTCTAGGATGTTCATCGATATTAAAATCTATCTCTGCTTTTTTTGATTTGATTTTTAAATTAACAATTTCTTCTTTAAATTTATTTTCTTTTTGAGCTTTTAAAGCTTTTTCTTGAGAACTAAGGGCAAATTTATCTTGGTCATCCCTAGTAACTTGAAATTTAGTGGCTACATTTTCTGCTGTTACACCCATATGATAACCATGAAACGCGTCCCATAAACCATCTCTTATCATCGAGTCCACCATTTGGGCATCACCTAATTTTTTACCATCTCGAAGATTTATAAAATGAGGAGCTAAGGACATATTTTCTTGTCCACCAGATATAACAATTTTTGAATCTCCGCTCTTGATACTTTGAAATCCAGAAGCAACAGATCTAATTCCAGAACCACAAACTTGATTAACAATATAAGCAGGTTTTTCTTTTGGAATTCCTGATTTCATTGCTGCTTGTCTAGCAGGATTTTGCCCTGTTCCGCCTGTAAGTACTTGCCCCATAATAACTTCCTCGATATCATTTTTTTCAAGATTTGATTTTTTAATCAATTCAGAAATAACAGTTGCACCAAGTTGATCTCCAGGTACATTTTTTAAAGCCTTTCCTAATGACCCGACCGCCGTTCTTGAGGCTGAAGTTATTACGACTGAATTTTTTTGATTCATAAATTGTAATTTAGAGATTTAAATGGAAATAACAAGAAGGATTATACAGCTTTATTTACGCAGTTTTTTTTGATATCTCTTATTAACGCGCCTGTAGCTCAACTGGATAGAGCGCTTGGCTACGGACCAGGAGGTTCTGGGTTCAAATCCTAGCAGGCGCACCAAATAAAGAATCTTGATTTTTTTAGCCAGAAAATGTTAACTTATATAATGAAATTTATTACCCATCTGTCGTTACAAAAAGCAGTTATCATCTTCTTTATTATTATATTTTTGATGCTGATAGGTCTTACTTTTATTTTATAAATACGCAAAATATAAAATTAATAGTCCTAGAATAATTCTATATATCACAAAAATATTTAAATTAAACTTTTTTATAAATTTTAAAAAATAAACTATAGTTATTAAAGAAAATATAAATGAAAAGATAATAGAAAAAACATTTAATAAAGAAAATTCTAAATTATCTGATTTCATAAGGTTTATTAAACCAAAAAAGCTGACAGCCGCTAATGTAGGAATTGATAATAAAAATGAGATTTTTGCTGAGTCTAATCTTTTAAAATTTAAAAATCTACCTGCTGTAATTGATATTCCAGCTCTGCTAACTCCAGGTATTAAAGATAAAACCTGAAATAGCCCTATAAAAAAAGCTGATTTATAATCAAAATTACTTTTAATGTTTTTGGAAGTTTTAGATTTATCACTAATATAAAGTAAAATCCCAAAAATAATTGTCGTCCAACCAATAATTTTAAGGCTTCTAAGTTGTTCGATTAAATTAAATTTTACTAATATAAAACCAACAATTATTACAGGAATAGAAGAAAAAAAAATTTTCAGAAATAAAATTTTATTTTCTAAGAATTTAAAGAGTTCCTCTTTAAAATAATATATGACTGCTAAAAATGAGCCTATATGTAAACTTATATCTATTGATAAGTTTTGATTATTGTATTGTAAATAATTAGCAACTAATATTAGATGTGACGAAGAACTAATTGGAAGAAACTCTGTTATCCCTTGAATTATGGAAAGTATAAATATAAAAATCATTTTTAATTTTTAAAACTTAAGATTGTTTTTTTCGTGACAAACTAGAATGCATAGCAGCTATGCGTCTAATAGTCATTGAAAATAGGGTTTTTTTTGAAAATAAGTCAATGAATCTTACCTATTTATACTGTTATAATTAAACTATTTCTAATAAACTGTTATTGCTTATGACAAAAAAAATGCTTCAATTCACAAAACTTAATAAACAACTTCCGCTTAAAAGAGGAACTACAAAAAGAAAGGAAGATTTTAATGAAATCTATGGCGAATTTATTAGTGATAAAGCTAGAGAGCAGTCAAGTAGATGTTCTCAATGTGGAATTCCTTTTTGTCAAATACATTGTCCATTAGGTAATAATATACCTGACTGGCTAAAGTTGACTGCTGAAGGTAGATTAAAAGAGGCCTATCAGGTTTCACAAAGTACAAACAATATGCCTGAGGTTTGCGGAAGGATTTGCCCTCAGGATAGACTATGTGAAGGAAATTGTGTAATAGAACAATCAGGGCATGGAACAGTCACTATAGGTTCAATAGAAAAATATATTACAGATACGGCATGGGAAAAAGGTTGGGTTAAGCCGATTAAAGTAGATAAGGAACAAAATCAATCAGTAGGTATTATAGGAGCAGGACCAGCAGGGATGGCGTGCGCAGAAGAGTTAAGAAAATCAGGATATAAAGTCACTATTTACGACAGGTATGATAGACCAGGTGGTCTTTTAATATATGGAATTCCTAACTTTAAATTAGAAAAATTTGTAGTTGAAAGAAGAACAAAACTATTAAAAGACAGCGGTATAAAATTTATTAATAATTTTGAAATTGGAAAAGATCAAACGCTATTCGACTTAAAAAAAAAACATGATGCAATTTTAATATCGACTGGTGTTTATAAAGCTAGAGAAATAGATATTCCTGGACACGAGTTGAAAAATATTTTCCCAGCAATGAAATTTTTGACTGCTTCAAATCGAAAAGGTTTAGGCGATAAAGTTGAACTATTTGATAACGGTACTCTTAATACTGAAGGAAAAAATGTTGTGGTTATTGGAGGAGGGGATACTGCCATGGATTGTGTGAGAACATCAATTAGACAAAAAGCAAAATCAGTTAAATGCCTATATAGAAGAGATAGAGAAAATATGCCAGGATCAGCTAGAGAAGTATATAACGCTGAGGAAGAAGGAGTAGAGTTTATTTGGCTTACAAGCCCTAAAAGATTTATTGGCAAAGAGAAAGTTTCTGAGGTAGAAGTCAGTAAAATTGAATTAGGTGAAGCTGATGCTTCAGGTAGAAGAAAACCAATTATACAAGAAAATTCTGAATATAAAATTGAAGCTGATATAGTTATTAAATCTTTAGGATTTGACCCAGAAAATCTTCCAAAACTTTTTAATGCAAAAGAGTTAGAGGTTTCTAAATGGGGAACTATTAAAATTAATCTTCAAACCATGCAAACCAATATTAACGGCGTGTTTGCTGCTGGAGATATAGTAAGAGGAGCCTCCCTTGTTGTTTGGGCAATTAAAGATGGTAGAGACGCAGCTATACAAATAGAAAATTTTTTACAAAATCAATTAAAAAAAACAAAAAATATTAAAGCGGCTTAAGCAATGAAAAACTACATTAAAAATAAAAAAATATTGGAAAAAAATAAAATTTATAATTCTAGTATGGAACATGATGCTTGCGGTGTAGGTATGATAGCATCTACAAATGGGCAGAAATCTAGAAAGGTGGTTGAGTACGGAATTGAAGCATTAAAAGCAGTTTGGCACAGAGGAGCAGTAGATGCTGATGGAAAATCTGGAGATGGAGCCGGAATTCAGATTGAAATTGCTCCAGATTTTTTTAAAGAAAAAATTAAGGCAACAGGTCACAGTGCAGACGAAACTAAGAGAATTTGCGTTGGCATGATTTTTTTGCCTAGAACAGATTATGCAGACCAAGAAAAATGTAGAGAAATCATAGAGTCAGTACTGTTAAAAGAAAATTTTTATATTTANGGATGGAGACAAGTCCCAGTTAANCCTAAAGTACTAGGCAAAACCGCTGAGTTAAATAGACCTGAAATAGCTCAAGTTATTTTCAAGAAAAATCAAGAGCTAGAGACCAATGATTTAGAAAGACAATTATTCGTAGCTAGAAAAAAAATAGAAAAATTAGCTAGAACATTTCAACTAAAAAATTTTTATATNTGTTCGTTTAGTTCAAGATCAATAGTTTACAAAGGAATGTTTTTAGCAGAAGGACTCTCTGAATTTTATCCAGATCTTAATGATGAAAAATTTAATTCAAGATTTGCAATTTTTCATCAAAGATATTCAACAAATACTTTTCCCAGTTGGGATTTGGCTCAACCATTTAGAGCTTTAGCTCATAATGGTGAAATAAATACAATTAAGGGAAATATTAATTGGATGAAAATTCATGAACAAGATATGTCGAGTTCTCTTTTTAAAAATGTCGATGATTTAAAACCCGTTATACGTAGTACTTCTGACTCGGGAGCGTTAGATAATGTTTTTGAACTATTAACGCATTCAGGAAAACTAGCACCTCTGATTAAGCTTATGATGATTCCAGACTCTTGGTCTAAAAGAAGTAAAACAGTTTCAAAAAGTCATCAAGATTTGTTTAATTTTTTAAATAGCACAATTGAACCTTGGGATGGTCCAGCTGCAATATGTGCTACGGACGCTAAATGGGTTTTAGCAGCTACCGATAGAAATGGTTTGCGTCCATTAAGATATATCACAACATCTGATAATTTATTTTTTGCTGGATCCGAGTCAGGCATGATTAAAATTCCTGAAGAAAAAATTACTTCTAAGGGAAAGTTAGGACCTGGCCAAATTATTGCTATAGATTTAAAAAGAGGTAAACTATTTAAAGATAAAGATATTAAAGACTATATAGCCAAAGATTATAAAAAATATAACAAACAAATCATAGATTTAGATAAAAAAATACCCTTAGAAAATGAAAATGCAGAGTTTACTGGAGACGATTTAAAAAAAAGACAATGTCTTTCAGGGTTAAGTATAGAAGATTTAGAATTAATACTACATCCAATGGCCGAAGAGGGAAAAGAAGCTGCTGGCTCAATGGGAGATGATACTCCAACAGCCGTTTTATCAAGTCACTTTAGACCTATCGCGCATTATTTTAGACAAAATTTTAGTCAAGTGACAAACCCACCAATAGACTCTTTGAGAGAAAATAAGGTAATGAGTTTAAAAACGAGATTTGGTAATTTAGGAAATATACTAGATTTTGATAACTTAACAAAAGAAAACATTTATGTTTTGGACAGCCCAATTTTAACAAATTCTCAATTTAAAAAATTTAAAAAAATTTTTTCAAAAAAAATAAAAGTTATTGATTGCACTTTTGATGTTAAATCTTCACTGAAAGACAGGATAGAACAAGTAAGACAAGAATGCGAGGTAGCAGTTAGAGAAGGAAGTAGTAATTTGATTTTATCTGACAAAAAANTATCAACTTCAAGAGCGAGCATACCAACAATTCTAGCAGTTGGAGCCGTACATTCTTACTTAGTAAAACTTGGTTTAAGAGGTTATTGTTCTATCAATGTAGAAAGTTCAGACGCTTTAGACACCCACTCATTTGCTATTTTAATTGGCGTAGGAGCAACTACTATTAATCCTTATCTAGCAATTGATAGCATACATCAAAGATTTGAAAAAAAATTATTTGGAAAATCTGATTTTAACTCGTGTGTATTAAAATTTAAAAAATCTATAGATGCAGGTCTTTTAAAGATAATGTCGAAAATGGGAATATCGGTTATCAGTTCCTATAGAGGAGGATGCAATTTTGAAGCTGTAGGATTGAGTCGAGCCATAGTTGCAGATTATTATCCAGGAATGGTATCAAGAATATCCGGCATCGGAATAATTGGGATTGAAAAACAAATTAAAAAAATTCATAAAAAATTTAATAAAACTAATATTTATACTTTACCTATTGGAGGTCTTTATAGATATAGGAAATCAGGTGAAGATCATCAACATCAAGGAAATTTAATTCACACACTCCAACATGCGGTNACTTCGGGGTCTTATGATTACTATAAAAAATATTCTAAAGGTATTCATAATCTTCCGCCAATTAATCTTAGAGATTTAATAGAATTTAAAAAACAAAAAAAACCTATTGACGTAAATGAAGTTGAACCAATTGAAGAAATTTTGAAAAGATTTGGAAGTGGAAGCATGTCCCACGGAGCACTTTCTGCTGAAGCCCACGAAACTTTAGCAACNGGGATGAATAGAATTAAAGGTGCTTCTTGTAGTGGTGAAGGGGGTGAAGACCCTAAAAGATTTGTAAAATTACCAAATGGAGACACAGCAAATTCGAGAGTAAAACAAATTGCATCTGCAAGATTTGGTGTAACTNTNNANTATTTAAANAANGCNAATGAAATNGAAATNAANATGGCTCAAGGAGCNAANCCNGGNGAAGGNGGNCAATTACCNGGNTTTAAAGTTACNNANGANATAGCAAAATTAAGACACTCAACTCCCGGTGTTACTTTAATTTCTCCTCCACCTCATCATGACATTTATTCAATTGAGGATTTAGCCCAACTAATTTATGACTTAAAACAAATAAATCCTAAAGCTAGAGTTGGAGTAAAATTAGTGGCTTCAACAGGAATAGGAACAATAGCGGCTGGAGTAGCTAAAGCTAAAGCAGATATAATATTAATTTCAGGTCACTCCGGAGGAACTGGTGCTAGTCCACAGACCAGTATTAAGTATGCAGGAATTCCTTGGGAAATGGGTTTGACAGAAGTTAATCAAATTTTAACACTTAATAATTTAAGACACAGTGTAACACTCAGAACTGATGGAGGTTTAAAAACTGGGAGAGATGTTGTTATAGCCGCAATGATGGGAGCCGAGGAGTATGGTATGGGAACTTCGTCTTTAGTTGCAATGGGATGTATTATGGTTAGACAGTGCCATTCTAACACTTGTCCAGTTGGAGTGTGTAGTCAAGATAAATTGTTAAGAGAAAAATTTAGCGGCACACCTGAAAAAGTTGTAAATTTATTTACCTTCGTTGCAACAGAAGTCAGGGAAATACTTGCTTCACTTGGATATACCTCTATTAACGAAATTATCGGAAGAACTGATTTATTATCTCAGGTAAATAAAGGAGCAGCAAATCTTGATGATTTGGATCTTAACCCTCTTCTCGTACAAGCTGATCCTGGTGAAAACTTAAGATACTGTAAAGAAAAATTAATTAACAAGGTTCCAGATACTCTAGATGAGTCAATTTGGTCAGAAATAAAAAATAAAATCACTAGTAAAGAAAAAAATTTTTTTAGATATGATATTAAGAATACCTGCAGGTCTGTTGGAACAAGATTATCTCACTATGTTTACAAAAAATTTGGTGATAATAATTTAGACAATGATACTATCAATATTAAATTGACTGGCTCAGCCGGACAATCATTAGGTGCTTTTTTAGCAAAAGGAATAAAGTTAATAGTTGAAGGAGACTCTAACGACTATGTGGGCAAAGGTCTTTCAGGTGGAACTATAGTTGTACGTCCTTCTCAAAAAAGCAATTTAAATTCAAATGAAAACGTTATTATTGGTAATACAGTTTTATATGGAGCAACATCAGGTAAATTATTTGCCTCAGGCCAAGCCGGGGAAAGATTTGCAGTTAGAAATTCCGGATGTTTAGCAATTATTGAAGGTTGTGGTGCACATGGTTGTGAATATATGACAGGAGGTACAGCAATAATACTTGGACAAGTTAAAGATAATTTTGGAGCAGGAATGACTGGCGGAATGGCTTTTATTTATGATGATAAAAATAATTTTGAAGATTATGTTAATCCTGCTTCTGTTGTTTGGCAATCTGTGGAAACAGAATATTGGAAAAACTTCTTAAAAGATAATATCAAAAATTTTTTAAATGAAACCAACTCAATAATTGCTAAAAAAATATTAGATAATTTTGAAGTTGAATTAAAAAATTTTAAACAAGTATGCCCCATAGAGATGTTAGATAAACTAGACAATCCAATCACACTAAAGTCTACTATTAAAAAGGTAAGCTAAATGAGGACAATGAATATTATTTGCTTTGGGTTTGGGCAGGTAGCAAAAAACTTTATCAGAAAACTAAATGACCAAGGCACCTCCTTCAAATTAACTATTACATCACGAGAAGAGTCTAAAACTAAAGAATTTGAAAATATAAATTATGAAAGTTTTCAATTTACAGAAGAAGGCTTTGATAAAAATTTAACATCAAGATTTGAAGAAGCAGATCATATTTTACTATCTATAGCGCCAATTAAAGGAGGCGATATTGTTATAAAAAATTTTAAAAATTATTTTAACTCAAAAAAAATAAAATGGATAACGTATCTTTCTGCAACAAGTGTTTACGGAAACCATAATGGAGAATGGGTAAATGAAAATAGTG
>NHHT02000002.1 GCA_002170875.2 Pelagibacteraceae bacterium TMED170
GGGTATCCAAGAAATGACATATTATTTAGTTCGGATCCGAACATAAATATAACTAATGAAAAAAAGAACCAAAGAACCAATGTAACCACCATATGGTTTTTAGTCTTGTTCCAATAAGCTTCTTTATTAGACATTTTTCCCCCTTTTTACTTTGATTAACAAATTAATAACTTTTAAACTAAGGATCATAACCATCTGAAGCCTAATTAAAAGTTAAAAAACCTATTATAAATTGCAGAAATATTATAAAAATAAGGGATAATTTGAGGAATACAACGTGAAATTGAATTTATACGATAATTTAAATAAATTAAAAACCACCTTTAGGTATGTGGCCGAATACATTTTTCCAATAAAAAAAATTACTAAAAAATTTACAAAAATAAATTCTTTGGACAAACTTCAGATTTTTATCCAAGAGAGATCAGCGCATGTAACCCAAACAACTTTATACGGATACATTAAAACTCGTATAGGCTCAAGACATGCGCTAATGTTTAATGATGAAGTTTATGTAAAATCAATAAATATTGCTAAGTGGAACATATATGTTGAAGCTTTATCTGATTTTACAATTTATACTTTTTCTTATTTAATTGATAAAAAAAATTTAAAAGAAAATAAGTCAGAGAAAATATATTTTTCTATCCTAGAAAAAGAGATTTTAAATGGCTTAGATGAGAAACTTGCAAACGAGTCAAAAATAGAATTTTCACGAAGATTAGAGACAATAAATTGGAATACTTATCATTCTGAAAATCCATTTTCTAAAAGTGCGCAGGCACTTTATCGATGGTCACCGATTGCAGACAATTTAAAAATCTTAGATAAAGAAATCGTTTTAAATTCTATGAAATTGAAATGGAATCTTGTTGAAAATGAATTCAAAGAAGTAACAAAAGATCTTAATTTTAATTAATTTTATTTTGTCTATTTTCTATTAATGACTCTACTACACTTGGATCTGCAAGAGTAGAAGTATCACCCAATTCTTTATGTTCGTCTGCAGCAATTTTTCTTAATATTCTTCTCATAATTTTTCCTGATCTAGTTTTAGGTAATGCTGGACTAAATTGAATTATATCCGGAGTTGCTATCGGACCAATTAGTTTTCTTACCCAAAGTTTTAACTCTCTTTCTAGATCTCCACTTGGTTGTTCACCAGAATTTAAAGTTACATAGCAATATAATCCATTACCTTTAATATCATGAGGAAATCCGACCACAGCTGCTTCAGCTACTTTATTGTGAGCTACAAAAGCACTCTCAATTTCTGCTGTTCCTAAATTATGTCCAGATACAATTATAACGTCATCCACTCTACCAGTGATCCAATAAAATCCATCTTTATCTCGTCTACAACCATCCCCAGTAAAATATTTTCCATCAAATTGAGAAAAATAAGTTTCGATAAACCTTTTATGGTTTCCGTAAACAGTTCTCATTTGGCCTGGCCATGAGCTTGCTATACAAAGTCTACCTTTACCGGCTCCTTTTATAACTTTACCTCTTTCATCTACTATTACAGGTTTAATTCCATAAAATGGTTTTGTAGCCGACCCTGGTTTAAGATCAATAGCTCCAGGTTGAGGTGAAATTAAAATACCCCCAGTTTCTGTTTGCCACCAAGTATCAACTATTGGGCAGTTTCCATCTCCCACAATATTATAATACCACATCCAAGCTTCTGGATTAATTGGTTCTCCAACGGTACCTAAAAGCTTGAGTGATTTTCTACTTGTTTTTTTAACTGGTTCGTCGCCCTCTTTCATGAGTGCACGTATCGCTGTAGGAGCAGTATAAAATATATTTACTTTATATTTATCAACTATTTGCCACCATCTTGAACTATCCGGGTAATTTGGAACTCCTTCATACATAATTGTTGTAGCTCCATTTGTTAAAGGACCGTAAATAATATAACTATGCCCGGTTACCCAACCAATATCTGCAGTACACCAGTAGATATCTTTTGGCTTATAATCAAAAATATATTGATGTGTCATGGAAGCATATACCAAGTACCCACCTGTTGTATGAAGAACCCCTTTTGGTTTTCCTGTAGATCCAGATGTATAAAGAATAAATAATGGATCCTCAGCACTCATTTCTTCAGGATCACATTTTGCTGGCATTTTAGAGACTACTTCATCATACGAAANATCTCTTTCATGATCCCAATTCACTTGATTACCTGTTCTTTTTACTACCAAACATTTTTTTACATTAGGGCATTGTAAAAGAGCTTCATCCGCTATCTGTTTTAGTGGAATAATTTTACCACCTCTAACTCCTTCGTCAGCGGTAATAAGATAGTCTGACTCACAATCATTAATTCTTGTAGCAATTGAGTCAGGAGAGAATCCTCCAAAAATAATAGAATGTACAGCACCAATTCTCGCGCAAGCTAACATTGTGTAAGCAAGCTCTGGAATCATAGTTAAATATATTGTAACTCTATCTCCTTTTTTGACTCCAATATTTTTTAAACCATTTGCGGTTTTACAAACATTTTTATAAAGTTCTNTATAAGAAATTTTTTTAGAGTCTGATGGATCGTCTCCAACCCAAATAATTGCAGTTTTCTTTCCATTCTTTTTCAAATGACGATCAATACAATTTGCAGATGCGTTTAATGTCCCATCATAAAACCATTTAATCTTAACATCTTCTTTACTATATTTTACATCTTTAATTTTATTATAAGGTTTAATCCAAGATACTCTTTTTCCTTCTTTTTTCCAAAATTTTTCATTTTCTTTAATTGAAAAATTGTATTTTTTTTTATATTTAGATGAGTTGACTATAGCCTGGTTAGCCCAATTGTCAGAAACTTTAATAACAGTATTGCCATCAATATCTTTTGTAATAATAGAGTTATTACTTTTTTTAACTTTCTTAAATTTTCTTCTAGTTTTTTTTATTTTTTTANATTTTNTTCTAGATTTTTTTCTANNTTTTTAGNTNTTTTTCTAGATTTTTTTATTTTTCTAGATTTTTTTATTTTTCTAGATTTTTTTATTTTTCTAGATTTTTTTATTTTTTTAAATTTTTTTTTTCGACTTCTTCTTCCCACTTTTCCCCCAAAATTGAATTCAAATGATTCTACCCATCTTATAAATTATTTTCCAGCTTTTATAATCTATA
This sequence comes from Pelagibacteraceae bacterium TMED170, assembly GCA_002170875.2. Next base: position 3,148 of record NHHT02000002.1, read on the forward strand.
GGCATCACCGATAATCTGCTTTGTTTTATAAGTGGTAAGTGTTGAATTTCCTTATTTCTTTTAATTTTCTCAAGAGAAATGGAGTTTTTAAGCTTTTTAACAAACCTAACTTGAACAGCTACAAATCTATTTTTTTTGTCTGTTTTGTCTTTAAAAGCTGTCTTGATGACTTTTACAATACCTACAATTTCTTTACCAATATTAGAATGGTAAAAAAAACAAAGATCGCCTTTTTTCATTTTTTTTAAATTATTAGCNGCCTGATAATTTCTNACACCATCCCAAGTNGCACCTTTNGAACCAGCTTTTTCTTGTTGATCTATAGACCAAACATTAGGTTCAGATTTCATTAACCAATACTGCATTAAAGTTTTAAACCTGGACCTTTCATATAAGGAGCATTTTCATCTAGAGGCCATCTAGACCTAGCTTCAAAATTAAAATTATTAATTAATTTTTTTTTGAATCTTTGTATACCAGCCCAAGCAATCATAGCTGCATTATCGCCACAATATTGTAAATCAGGATAAATCGGTTGAAAACCCATTTCTTTAGCAACTTCAATTAAATTTTCTCTTATTGACAAATTTGCTGCTACTCCTCCTGCAACAACGAAATGAGATTTTGTATTTTTATTTTTACTTAAAAATTGTCTCATCGCTTCTTTAGTTTTTTTATATAAAATTTTATTTACAGTATTTTGAAAAGATGCCGCAAGATTGTATTTTAACTTAGTATCTTTGTTAATTTTTTTTGACTCTCTTAAAATAGCTGTTTTTAATCCTGCAAAAGATAAATTACACCCCGCTTTGTTTATTATTGGCTCAGGTAATTTNTAAAAATTCTTATCACCCAACTTAGAAAATTTTTCTATATTAGGTCCTCCGGGGTAACCTAGATCCAACATCTTAGCTGTTTTATCAAATGCTTCACCCAACGCGTCATCTATGGTAGTCCCTAATTGTTCATATTTATTTATGTCTTTAACTATTAGATATTGAGAATGACCCCCGGAAATTAAAAGAAGAAGATAAGGGAAATCAATTTTTTTTTCTAAGCTTGGACTTAAAGCATGGCCTTCTAAATGATTGACTGCTACGAATGGTTTATTCGAAAAAGAAGCTATTGATTTTCCTATATTTAATCCAACAGTAAGACAAACTATTAAACCTGGCCCCGCAGTTGCTGCAACTCCATCAATTTGATCTATAGAAAATTTACTTTTTTTTAAAGCTTCTTCAATAATAAAATCGATATTTTCTACATGAGATCGAGCTGCTATTTCAGGCACTACCCCTCCAAACTTTTCATGTTCCTTAATTTGACTTGAGACGACATTTGAAAGCACATTTGCTGTACCATTATTATTTTCTTGAATTACAGCAGCAGCAGTTTCATCACAACTAGTCTCAATTCCTAAGAATGTAAGTTTTTTTTCCATATGAACAAAATCTTAGAGTAGTATAAAATATATTTATCAAATATATAATCTAATAATGAATAAAATTACAATAGGAGCTAGAGGTAGTAAATTATCCTTAGCGTATGTATTTAAAGTCAAAAGTTTACTTTTAAAAAGAAATCTTAATCTTAAAGAGGAGAATATTATAATAAAGACCATTAAAACNACTGGAGACATACATGCAGATAAAAAAATTTCAGAAATAGGAGGAAAAAACTTATTTTGTAAAGAGATAGAGGAAAATCTTTTAAACGAGAAAATTGATATTGCAGTACATTCATTGAAAGACATGGAGTCTGAAGAAAATGATAATTTATTAGTAGGAGCGTACATAGAAAGAAATGATCCAAGAGATGTTTTTATAAGTAATAGATATAATAATTTGAATGAATTAAAAAAAGACTCAATAATTGGTTCGAGNTCAAGAAGAAGAGAGCTGCAATTGAAACTAATAAATAAGAATTTGTTTGTGTCAAACATNAGAGGAAATATTGACACGAGAATTAATAAAGTTGAGGAAGGAAAGCCAGATGCAATAATTCTTGCAGCAGCTGGTGTTAAAAGTTTAAAACTTGAAAATAAAATTAAATTCTTNTTTTCAATCGATGAAATGTTACCTGCTGCTGGTCAGGGAGTAATAGCTGTGCAGTGTAGAAAAAATGATGTTAATGTTAAAAATATTTTAAAAAATATTAATGATAATAATACAATGAGTTGTGCCATAGCGGAAAGAGAAATGCTCAAGGTAGTCGGGGGAGATTGCAATACGGCTATCGGAGGCTATGCTTCTTTAGAAAATGATCAGATTAAACTNAGAGGCCAATTATTTTCAGATGATGGAAAGAAAAGTTTTAATTTTACAGCATCAGGAAATAAAAATGATTGTTTAAAAATAGGACAAAAAGTAGGAGAGAAAATTTTAGAAATAGCTGGAGATGAGTTTAAACAATGAATATTTTAATAACTAGACCATTAATTGATTCCGAAGATTTAATGAAAAAATTTTTTACGCTAGGTCACAAAATTATTCATATACCAACTTTAAAAATTTCTTCGGCGAACATGAAATCTATTGACTCTAATGATTACGATGCATTTATTTTTACAAGCGCTAATGCAGTTAGAAACCTTAAAATAAAAAATTTAGATATAAATAAAATTTGTTTTTGNGTGGGATCTATAACTGAAAAAATTACCAGACAATCTGGATATTTAAANACAACATCAGCAGGTGGAACTGTCGATGCTCTCAAAAATTTAATTATTAACTCCGATCTAATAGATAAAAATTCAAAAATTGCTTATTTTTGTGGAGATAATTTAGCGTCAGATTTGGACATTGAGCTTAAAAAAGAAGGATTAAAAATTACTAAAATTGTGAATTATTTGTCTGAAAAAATTACTGACCTGAATGATGAAAATAAAAAAATAATTGAAAGTTACCCTCCAGACACAATTTTTGTATATTCATCACGTAGTGCACAAAGTTTTATTGAAATAATTAAAAACTTTTCTTTATATCCATTAATGACAGAGTCTAAAGTTATGTGTATAAGTGAAAAAGTGGCTAGCTTATTTAAGTCCGATGGGTGGAAAAAAATAGAAGTATTTAATCCTGGAGATGAGTTGTTAAGATTAAAGGAAATTAAAAAATGAATATACTAGAAAATTTTAAAGATTTATTTTTAGAAATTTGGTTAAAAGGTATTGCGGGAGTTAATTTTACTCAAATCGGATTAGCTATTGCAATATTTTTATTTTTTTTACTTTTACGTGGTCTCATAGCAAAATTTATTCTTCAAAGATTAAAAAANTTTGTTGCCAAAACCTCTAATAAATTTGATGATGCCTTAATAGATGCGTCTGCTGGTCCAGTAAAATTCTTACCAGTAGTACTTGGTATATTTATGGCAACATCTTATATGGATTTTGAGGGTAAGATGTCCATTTTTATAGATAATGTAAATCGTTCTTTGATTACGATTTTGATATTTTGGTTAATTCATCAAATTGTTGAACCTATAACTTTTTTAATTAAAAAAGTTGAAGAATTATTATCCAAAGATTTGCTTAATTGGGTTATTAAAGCGAATAAAATTTTAATTATTTTTTTTGGATTTGCTGCTACTTTAGATATTTGGGGAATAAAAATTGCTCCTATCATCGCCGGACTTGGTTTATTTGGTGTTGCTGTTGCTCTAGGGGCTCAAGATTTATTTAAAAATTTAATTTCTGGTGTTTTAGTTTTAGTAGAAAAAAGATTTAAAATTGGTGANTGGATATATGTTGAAGGCATTATTGANGGAATAGTAGAAAGNATAGGTTTTAGATCAACAGTAATTAGAAAATTTGATAAGTCTATAGCAACAATTCCAAATGCCTCATTTGCAGAAAACGCAGTAGTTAATATTTCTGAAACAACTAATTGGAGAATTAGTTGGATTATCACTTTACAATACAGTTCAACAATTGAGCAGCTTAAAAATATAAGAGATCAAATAGAAAAATTTATAACCACTAATAAAGATTTTAAAGTTGGAGAAGACACCGAGCATGCCGTTCGAATAGATAAATTCTCTGATAGCTCAATAGATATGTATATAAGGTGTTTTACAGTAACTGATGATTGGGGAGAATGGCTTAAAGTCAAGGAAAGGTTAGCGGTTAAAATAAAAGAAGTCGTGGAAAGCAATGGTGCTTCTTTTGCTTTTCCAAGTACATCTATTTATGTTGAAAAAAAATGAAAGCAATCTACCTCCTAATATTCCAAGTTATAAGTCTTTATGAATGGGTAGTAATTATTCATGTAATTTTAAGCTGGTTAGTCGCCTTTAATATTTTAAACACTCAAAATAGATTAGTTTATTCAATTCTTGATTTTACATATAGAGCAACCAGTCCAATTTTAGACAAAATAAAAAATTACATTCCTAATTTAGGACAAATTGATATTTCGCCAATAGTACTTCTTATAGGCTTATGGTTCGTTAAACTTTGTATGGATTTATATTTAAAACCTTTGGTATTTTAAAATGATTATTGATGGAAAAAAAGAAGCAGCACTTTTAAGAGAGGAGATTAAAAAGGAAATCCTGCTTATAAAAAGTAAAGATAGTAAAATTCCTGGATTAACAGTAATCTTAGTTGGTGACTTTGCTCCAAGTCAAATATATGTCAGAAATAAAGAAAAAAGTTCAAAAGAAGTTGGAATTAATTCTAATGTAATTAAATATTCTAAAGATGTAACAGAACAAGAGGTTGTAATAAAAATAAAAGAATTAAATGATGATAAAAATGTATCAGGAATTTTAGTCCAACTTCCTCTACCATCTCAAATTGATAAAGAAAAAATAATTAATACAATTAATCCTTTAAAAGATGTTGATGGTTTTAATCCTATTAATGTAGGCAACCTAGCTTCAGGATATCAAGCTATAGTTCCATGTACTCCTCTAGGATGTCTATTTCTTATTAAATCTGTAGAAAAAAATTTATCCGGCAAGCATGCAGTTATAGTTGGAAGATCAAACTTAAATGGTAAACCAATGGCTCAACTCCTATTAAAAGAAAATTGTACAGTTACAATAGTTCATTCTAAAACAAAAGATCTTAAAAAAGAGTGTCAAAAGGCAGATATTATTGTTGCAGCAGTAGGAGTTGCAAATTTAATAAAAGAAGACTGGGTAAAAAAAAACTCAATAATAATTGATGTAGGTATAAATAAAGTTGGAAGCAAGATCGTCGGAGATGTTAACTTTGATAAAGTAAAAGATAAGGTTAAAGCCATTACGCCAGTTCCGGGAGGAGTGGGCCCAATGACTATTGCTTGCTTATTGAAAAATACTGTTGAATGCTTTAAGAAACAAAATTCTTAAGCAATGAGACGATCTTTAGTATTTTTTTTTTAATTTTTAGCTGTATATCCAGTGTAAATAGTATGGATAAAAAACCCTATCATCATTTACCAGATGGAACTTTTAGAAATGTAGAAGGTTCCCCCGAAAGAGACCCAAATGTAAAGTGGTCGTATAAAATTTTTAACGCTGAAAGAAAAAAAATAAAAATTGATTTTCCTAAAACCCATGTCGTTCCAAGAGAAAAAGTTTTAAAAGATTTAGAAGAAAATAAAGATGATAATTATATTGCGTGGATAGGTCATGCAACATTTTTAATTAAGTTGGGAGATACTACAATTATTACAGATCCATTATTTTCTAAAAATACTGGCCCTTTGATCTTTGGACCCAAAAGATACGTAGCTCCAGCAATAAAATTAAACGAGATTCCAAAAGTTGATTTATTTTTATTAACTCATAATCACTATGATCACCAAGACATGTCTACAATTAGAAATTTTCCCTATAAAAATGCTAAAGTTATAACACCTTTAAAATTATCTAAATATTTTCATAATTATAAAGATGTTAATGAACTTGACTGGTATGAAGAAATTAAAATTAATGATAATTTAAAAGTAACTCTATTACCTGCAGTTCATTGGTCTAAAAGAAGTTTATTTGACACCAATAAAACTTTATGGGGTAATTTTTTAATTGAGTATAAAGATAAAAAATTTTTTTTCGCATGTGATACTGGTGTAGGCGATATATATAAAGATCTTGGAAAAAAATATGGACCTATGGATATTACATTTATAAACATTGGGGCTTACAATTTTTTTCCTATAATGCCAGTGAAAGATAAATCTGTTTATCATACTAATCCTGAGGAAGCTTTAGAAGTTGCTCAAAATTTAAAAAGTAAAAAAGTAATAGGTATGCACTGGGGAACAGTTATTTTGTCTTTAGAACCAATTATGGAACCTCCAATTCGTTTTAAAGCTGGAGCAGAAAGGTATGGTTTCAAAAAAAATGATGTAATTACTTTTAATATTGGCGAAGTTAAAAAATTAAATGAAGTAATTAAAGTTCGTTAGACTTAGAATTATCTATTTTCAAGTATTTACTGTTTCTTAATCTAATAATAACTGTTGCAATAGCTACGATAAGTATTGCAGTGGAAATATAAATTAAGTTGGTTGGATCACTATCTTTATCTTGTAGAATGATGAATCGTGCTAATGCAGTAATAGCAATAACTAAGGGATAAGAAATTCTAACTGCTCTTGTTTCCCAGTAAGATCTTACAAGACCAATCACCTCTATATAAATGAACATAAGTAAAAGATCCGCTAATTCAATATTTTGATTTATATACATCTGTCTTATTTCTAGGAGAAAAGCAATCACTGTTGATATTAAAACAAACAGAACAGCTGACAATTGTATATTTCGAATCGTATTATTCATAAGTATTATTCTCTTATCAGATTTTTAAGATTTACTTAACTGTTTTGAGTGAAATTTAATAAATTTTTCTATTTTAGATTTATTAAATGTTTTATTTTCTTCAAATGAAACTTTTTTCATAGAATAGGCCCTATTTTTTGTTTTTCTGGATATAATAGTTGTATTGCCTTTATATAAACTTAAAATAACTTCTCCATTAACAAGATTTCTTTTTTTATCAATTACCTTTTGGAGTTTAAATCTTTTCTTTGAAAACCAGTACCCATTATAAACTAACTCAGCATAAATTGGCATAATTTTCTCTTTATCGTGCGCTGTTTTTTTATCTAGTGTTACGGATTCGATTGCTCTGTGAGCTATGTATAAAATAGTTCCACCTGGCGTTTCATAAACTCCTCTCGATTTTATTCCTATGAATCTATTTTCAACTAAATCAACTCTACCTATTCCGTTTTTTCCAGCCAATATATTTAATTTATCTAAAAGTTTTTTAGGCCCCAATTTTTTTCCGTTAATAGCAACAGGATCTCCATTTTTAAAAGTTATTTTTATTTTTATTTTTTTATTAGGAGCTTTTTCAGGAGAAACAGTTCTTTGAAAAATAAATTCAGGTGCTGAATTCTTTGGATTTTCTAATACTTTTCCTTCAGTAGAAGTATGAAAAATATTATCATCCACTGAAAAAGGAGGAGCCCCCTTTTTGTCTTTAGGTATCGGTATATTATTTTTTTTTGCATACTTAATTAAATCTGTTCTTGATTGAAGTTTCCATTCTCTCCAAGGAGCTATTACTTTAATTTTTTTTCCAAAATATGCATAACCTAGTTCAAATCTAACTTGATCATTACCCTTACCTGTGGCGCCGTGTGATACAGCATAAGCACCAAACTTTTTTGCTATGCTTATCTGTCTTCTAGCTATAAGTGGTCTAGCTATTGAAGTACCTAATAGGTATATGCCCTCATAAACAGCGTGGGCTCTAATCATTGGAAAAACATAATCTTTTACAAAAATATCTTTTAGATCTTCAATTATTATTTTTTTTACGCCTAATTTTTTTGCATTTTTTATAATTTTTTTTTTATTTAAATTTTGGCCAATGTCTGATGTGTAAGCAATTATTTCTGCTTTATAATTTTCTTGAAGCCATTTTAAAATAATAGAGGTATCAAGACCTCCAGAATAAGCTAAAACAATTTTTTTCATTTAGCTGCAGGTTTTTTTTGCTGTATTATAAGCCTTTGTAAAACCCATCATGGAATAGTGGTCAGTAGTTTCTGCTCCTTTGACCGTTCTAGCAATAATTATCATATTAGTTGCTTTTTTCATTACTCTGATAAACTTTTGTTCTTCTTTATCATCTAAAATCCAAGCAAAATTATTTTGTGAAAAAAGAGCAAATTTATTTTTTCCTGACTTTGCACTGACACTTGAAGCTTTATAAACATGACCACTTGTAATACTAATTTCATCTTTAATATTTTCTTTAGGTCTAAACGATACAAATAATCTTGAGTCACTTCTTTTTATGCTTCCAGGAACTCTTTTAGTGGGAATAGTTTGCGCAAAACAGATTTTACCTTTTTCTGTAGATGCACTAAAGCTTTCCCAGTTTTTATATTTTCCTGTTGATTTAGGTTCTTCTGCATTCGTATTAAGTGAAAAAACCATTAAAACAAAAAAAATAATTACTTTTTTAAAATACATATTTTATTTTTATACTAAAAATAAAGTATTTCAATGGTCTGAATTAAGGAGAAGGATTGGGATTATTATTATGAATTAAGTTTATCTTATCAATAATTTCTTGATTAAGCTCAATATTTATACTTTCAACATTTTCTTTTAATTGATCCATATTCGTAGCTCCTATTATATTACTAGTGACGAAAGGTCTGGAATTGACGAACGCCTGAGCTAGTTGAGCCATAGTAATATTACACTCTTTAGCAAGTTTGAAGTATTCATCATATGCTTTCATCGCTAAGGGATTAATGTGTCGTTCCCATCCTTTAAATAAAGTTAGCCTCGCATTTTTTGGCATTTGACCGTTTCTGTATTTGCCAGATAATGCTCCAGAAGCTAGAGGATAATAAACAAGCAAACCACATTTTTCTCTTATAGAGATTTCGGACATCCCTATTTCATAAGTTCTATTAACTAAATTATAGGGATTCTGCACGGACATCATTCTTGGTAAATTTTTATTTTTTGAAAGCTCAATGTATTTAGATAAACCATAAGGCGTTTCATTGGACATTCCAATGTATCGAATTTTTCCATTTTTTATAAATCTTTCTAACGCTCGTAAAATTGTCTCAAAACTATTCCATTTACCTTCTTTGTTATTTGTAACATACTCTCTTCTTCCAAAATAATTCGTAGACCTCTCAGGCCAATGTAATTGATATAAATCAATATAATCAGTCTTGAGTCTTTTTAAGCTAGCATCAATTGCTTCACCAATTTTTTTTTCAGAAAAATTATTTTCTCCACCTCTTATCCATTCACAGCCAGGACCCGCTACTTTAGATGCTAAAATTATTTTTTCTCTATTTTTTCTTTTTTCAAACCAATTTCCGATCATTTTTTCAGTCTTACCGTAAGACTCCGGTGTAGGTGGTATAGAATAAATTTCAGCAGTATCAAAAAAGTTGATACCTTGATTTATAGAGTAGTCCATTTGCTCAAAAGCGTCTTTTTCAGTATTTTGAGTTCCCCATGTCATTGTTCCAAGACAAATGAGACTCACATCTAAATTTGTGTTTCCAAGTTTTCTGAATTTCATAAATAGTAATAATCTTAAGTTTTTTAGATCAATTATTGACTATTGAAAAGTAATTAAAAATAATTATATTAGTATTATGGAGTTAAATAAACAAAGCACAATAAAATCATCAGTTACAGATGCAATTATAGATCAAGGTTTAAGATCTTATATGCTCAAAGTTTATAATTATATGGCTTCAGGAGTTTTATTGACTGGATTTATTGCATTATTATTTTTTAAAATGGCGGTTGTAACAGGAGACGCTGGTCAAATAATCGGTCTAACTAATTTTGGAAACACGATTTACGCTTCAGGTTTAAAGTGGGTTTTAATGTTAGCCCCTCTAGGAGTTGTTTTTTACATGAGCTTTGGAATTGCAAAGATGAGTGCATCAAAAGCGCAAACAACTTTTTGGATTTTTGCAGCTTTGATGGGAGCTTCTCTTTCTTCAATATTTTTACTTTACACAGGGGCAAGTATAACAAGAGTATTTTTTATTACAGCAGGAACTTTTGGAGCAATGAGTATCTATGGGTATACGACCAAAAAAGATTTAACAAAGCTAGGATCGTTTTTAATGATGGGTTTATTTGGAATAATTATTGCATCATTAGTTAATATATTTATGAAATCATCAATGATGTATTTTGTAATTTCAATTTTAGGAGTACTGATTTTTGTAGGATTAACAGCTTACGACACTCAAAAAATTAAAAACATGTATCTTTCAACTGATAGTGGTGAGCTAATTGGAAAAAAAGCTGTTATGGGAGCTTTAACCCTCTATTTAGACTTTATAAATTTATTTATAATGCTGTTAAGACTTTTTGGTCAAAGAAGATAATTATTTAATAACTTTTAAATTATTCCAACTAGTTTTTGTAATTAATCTATTAAGATTTTCTGATTTTTCTATTATACATCCATTCTTGTCTTTAACTAAAAATCTTTCATTAAAGTTATTTGGTTTGAAATTTTTTAATATTCTAAGTAAAGGCTTGTCCGATGCCCTTTGATAAACATCAAAAGAAACTTCCCTGAGTCCAGGGGATAAACTATAATTTTTCCATGTCCCGTTGGATACCATTCTTGCATATAGGTTGAGAATAGTTTGAAGCTCTCTTTTTACAAAAAATATTTCTTTATCCTTTTTTTTAATAACATTATTAACAACCAGTTTTAATGCTTTCATATTTTATGTTTTTTTATCAAAGGCAATTGTAATGCAGTAAAAATAAAAGTTAAAGGAAGAATCCCCCAGACTTTGAAATTCACCCACACAACTTCACTTTGAGTCCTCCATATTATTTCATTAATTATTGCTAAAAAAATAAAAAAATAAGCCCATCTATTATTCAATTTAGTCCAACCGAGGTCATCAAGTTCAAAAGAGGATTTAAAAATTTTTTTTAACAAATTTTTATTGAATAAAAATTGACTTGTTAAAAGAACCAAGGCAAAAATTAAATTAATTATAGTTGGTTTTATATAAAGAAATATTGGATTATTAAAATATAAAGTTAGACCACCAAAAAAACAAACAACTACTCCACCAACTAAAGGAATGTAAGGAATTTTTCTTTCTACAATATATATTACTATAACTGCAATAATCGTTGAAATAATTAGTGGGGGTATTGCCGAAGATAAATCATTATCATTTCTATAGTAAACGGTAAAAAAAATTAATAATGGGCCAAAATCAGTAATAAATTTTAGTAGCGACTTATTCACATATGATTAATAACATAAATTAGTTTTTAAATAAATTTATATATTGATTTTTTTTAAAAAATTATTATCTATTAGATATGTCAATTAACAATGCAAAATTTTCAATTGGAGAAATAGTTAAACATAGACATTTTATANTTCAGANNAGTNATTTATGATGTNGATTTTGAATTTAATAATTCCGAAGANTGGTANCAATCNATNCCNNANGATGTNAGACCNANAAANGATCANCCNTTCTATCATCTTNTNGCNGAGAGCAANGANGTNACTTATGAGGCATATGTTTCTGAGCAAAATTTAATGCTGGATCATTCTAAGAAACCAGTACAACACCCTTTAATAGATGAAATTTTTTCAGGAAAAAGGGGTGCGAGCTATTTTAAGCCCTCAAATTGAAATTTCACGCCACAAATTTAACATGATTAATGCAAATCTATGCCTAATAGTAATTCTACTATAATTTAGACCTAATTGGGAATTAACTCATATTTCTTCAACTCCCTCTAAATTCTCAATTAGGCTAAAAATCTCCTTCACTTAAAATTTAGATTATAGTAATTAACAGAGAATGTTTAATTTTTTTTCACATAGTAATATTTTCTCTTTATTAGAGCGTGGTATAAAATTTATTAATTCTATTTTTTTTATTTTACTTGCTACAGGATTGACTTTTGCTTTAGTTTTATCTCCTCCAGATTATTTGCAAGGTGATTTGGTAAGAATAATGTATATTCACGTTCCTTCAGCTTGGATAAGTCTTCTTACCTATTCTGTAATTGCTTTTCTTTCAGTATTAAATTTTATTTNTAAAATAAAAATTTTTCATTTAATAAATAAAAGTATTGCCCCTATAGGATTACTTTTTACTTGTTTAGCCATCATTACTGGNTCACTTTGGGGTCAGCCTACTTGGGGTACTTGGTGGGTTTGGGATGCAAGACTTACTTCTATGTTTATTTTAATGATTTTTTATATTTTATATATTGTAAGTTTAAAATTAAGTTTTATTTCCCTAAAAGTATCTTCTATCATTGCAATAATTGGCGCAATTAACATACCAATAATTAAATACTCTGTTGAATGGTGGAATACTTTACATCAGCCAGCAAGTATCAAGTTAGGAGCAGCCAGCTCAATTCACCCAACAATGATGACTCCTTTAATGTTGATGTTATTGGTATTATTATTATATTGTGCGCTAATTTTTCTAATGAAATATAAAACAGAAATCATTAGAATAAAGAAAGATAAAATTAATAAATTATGATTATAAACTTTATATCAATGAACGGTTCAGGTCTATTTATCTGGTTATCATTTACGGTATCTTTTATTGCTTGCTCAATTTTATATTTTAAAACAAGAAAAACACTTAAAAAATACGAGAAAGAATTTGCTAACGAAATAAATAAACTGTCACAAGTTGAAAAAGAGGCAATTTTAAAAAAATCTAAAATAGCCCACAAAGTATTATCTTCACAAAGTAAAACAGCCTAAAGCATTTTTAAATGCCAACAAAAAAAGTTAAAAGTAGAATAATATTTCTTACTTTATTAATCGTTATACTTATATNTTCGATTTTTTTTATAATAAATACTTTAAATAATAATTTACTTTATTTTAAAACTCCATCTGATGTTAAAAAAAGTATTAATATAAAAATTGATCAACCAATGAGATTGGGTGGAATGGTAAAGAAAAATTCTATTATAAGTAATCGTGAAGAAATTAAATTTATTATTACTGATTTTAAAAATGAAATAATAGTTACTTATAATGGAACTGTTCCAAATTTATTTGCTGAAGGTAAAGGAGTTATCGCNGAAGGCAAGNTGAAAGATAAAAAATATTTTATTGCTACAAAAATTTTAGCTAAACATGATGAAAATTATATGCCACCAGAATTAAAAGATTTGATGAAAAAAAATGTTAAGTAATATTGGAAATTTTTTAATTATAATAAATATTTTAATAGGAGTATCTATTATTTATACCACTTTAAATTATATAAAAAAAATAAATTATATTATTTCAAAAAAATTATATTATTTAACTATTTATCAATCCACATTTACTCTCTTAACTTTTTTTATTTTAATTTCAGGATTTATCATTTCAGATTTTTCTTTGTTAAGCGTTTATCAAAATTCACATTCATCAAAGCCATTATTTTATAAGATAGCAGGTACTTGGGGAAATCATGAAGGAAGCCTATTATTATGGATTAATGTAATGGTAATTTTTTCAAATCTTTTTTTAATTTTTAACAAAGATGTTTCAAAAAAATATCTAATTTTTACATTACTTTTTCAAAATATTTTAATTTTAGGTTTTTTATTATTTTTATTTTTAAATTCAAATCCATTTAACCTAGTTGTGCCAACTCCCTTAGAAGGACTTGGGTTAAATCCTATTTTACAAGATCCAGCTTTAGCTATACATCCTCCTCTGCTTTATATAGGTTTTGTTGGATCGTCGATTTATTTTTCCGCAGCAATGGCTTCNTTGCTAAGCAATTTTGGAGGAAAAAATTTTGCTAAGACTATTAAAATTTGGGTTTTGATTTCTTGGGTTTTTCAAACATTAGGAATAATTGTTGGTTCCATTTGGGCTTACTATGAATTAGGCTGGGGTGGTTTTTGGTTTTGGGATCCGGTCGAAAACGCTTCACTTATTCCTTGGTTTGTCATGACTGCCTTACTACATTCAGTAATAGTTTTAGAAAGAAGAAATTCTCTTTATTCCTGGGTAATAATTTTATGTCTATCAACTTTTATTTTTAGCGTAATGGGAACTTTTCTTGTTAGATCGGGAATACTTAATTCCGTCCATACTTTTGCAAATGATCCATCAAGAGGTTTATACATTTTATTGTTTTTAGGCTTGATGATCTTTTCTTCCTTTATAATTTATGTAAAAAAAATTAAAAAAGAAGAATATAAATTTGATACCAGCAGTAAAGAAACATTTATTTTATTAAATAACTGGTTTATGGCTTTTTTTCTATTTACAGTTTTAATAGGAACAATTTATCCTATTTTTACAGAAGTTTTGAATGAAACCAAGGTTTCCATTGGACCGCCATTTTATAATATTGTTATTATTCCTTTTATAGTTCCTTTGCTATTTTTGATGGCGATCGCTCCAAATATAAAATGGATTAAAAGTAGTTTTATAAACTTGTCTAAAGTTTTTTTTCTATTTTTTTTAGCAATAATTTTTAATTTTTTTATTTTTTATTTTTTTAAAAGTACTAGTGTTTTATCTAATTTAATTATTATATCTTCTATTTTTTTAATATTTTATTCAATCACCGATCTATTTAAGTTGATAAATAAAAAGGCTCAAAAAGATTTCTCAAGAGTAATTTCCCATTTAGGTTTCGGATTACTTATATTTTTTATTGGAATTAATCATAATTTTTCAATTGAAAAAGATTTTAATTTACAAGTAGGAGAAAATACCACCTTTCAAGATTTTAATATTTCTTTTGATTCTGTAAAACTAAGAAATGGTACAAATTATAAAGCAGTTGTTGGAACTTTTAATATTACAAATTTAAAAAATCAATATAATGAAAAACTAACACCAGAAATTAGAATTTTTGACAATCCCCAAACCTTAACATATGAGGCTTCTATAAGATCAAAATTTTCTAAAGATTTGTACATTACAATGAGCAATATAAATCGTTCAGAATTTTATAATATAAAATTTCAGTCAAAACCTTTCATGTTACTTATATGGTGTTCCGCAATTTTAATCGCTCTAGGTGGATTCTTGAGGTTATTTAGAAATGAAAATTAAAATAAAAAACTTATTAGTTCTAATTATTCTATTTTGTATTTTGATTGTTTTTTTCTTAGCATTAGGAGATAATAAAACATATGACACTAAAAATCTTACTGGAAACAAAATTGGGAATTTTAAGTTATTTGAGTTAAATGAAAATAAAAAAATCACTGAAAATGAACTAAGTCAAAATGATTATACATTAATAAATTTTTGGGCCTCATGGTGTAGTCCGTGTAGGTTAGAACATAAATACTTGATTGCTCTAAAAAAAGATTTTAATCTTAAAATTTTAGGTATTAATTTTAAAGATAATAAGAATAACGCCATTAAATATCTAAGTGAATACGGAAATCCTTATTATTTTGTTGCAAAGGATTTTGAAGGTAAATCTTCAGTTCAATTTGGTACATACGGAATACCTGAAAGCATATTAATAGATAAAAATTTAACAATAATAAAAAAATATATAGGACCGTTAAATGATGAAAATTTTAATGAAATTATTGAAGCTATAAAAAATTAATGAAAATTTTACCAATAATTATAATAACCTTTCTTTTTAATTTAAATTCTTATGCAGAATATACTTCTTCAAAAGAGATAAAAATATTTAAAAATTTAAGATGTTTAATTTGTCAAGGACAATCTATAGCAGACTCTAATTCTGAATTTTCACAAACTATAAAATTGGTAGTCAAGGATCAGATTCAAGAAGGAAAAACAGAAAAAGAAATTTATAATTTTTTAGTTGAAAAGTATGGAGAGTGGATTGTTTATAAACCTTCTTTAAATAAAGTTAATTTTTTACTATGGACTTTGCCATATTTACTATTTGTCTTTGGAGGGATTCTCATTTTTTTTATCTTAAAAAAAGGCAAGCATAATAAAGGGAATTGAAGGTGTACTTTTTTTGATTTAGGTAGTATTTTTTAGATATGAAAAAAATTTCTTTATTGTTTTTTTTGCTATTTGTAACTTTGTTTATTTCAGGAAAAACCTTTGCTGAAAATAAAAATATTGCATTATATGCAGGAACATTTGATGTAATTGATAAAGAAGGAGATGATCAATCCAGCTTAGTTGGTATTGAACACAGAAATCCTAATTTATTTAGAAATACTTTTCTAGGAAAATTTTCTCCACTAACAGGTGCTTTTATGACAAGTGATAGTTCTGTTTACTTGTATACCGGAATAGAAGGTCAGTATGGAATTGGACCTTTAAAAATTTTGCCAAGTTTTGCACCTGGGTATTATGAAAAAGGTGATGGAAAAGATTTAGGTCATGTTTTAGAATTTAAAAGTGAAATTAAACTAGCATTAGAAATTTTTGATAATTCAAAAATTGGATATAGTTACAGTCATATTTCTAATAACGATTGGGGCGATATCAATCCAGGTACAGATAATCAACAGATTACATTTTCTAAAAACTTTTAATAACAATGAATTTAAAAGATTGTTATAATTTTAATGATTTTAGAAAATTAGCTAAAAAAAATCTTCCTGCTCCAATTTTTCACTACATAGACGGAGGTTCAGACGATGAGTCAACTCTAATTAGAAATACAGAAGCGTTTGCTAAATGTGATTTAGTGCCAAATATTTTAGCAAGTGTTGGCCAACCTGATTTGTCAACAAAAGTTTTAGGTCAAAAAATAGATATGCCTTTATTTTTATCGCCAGTTGCAATGCAAAGATTGTTTCATCATGATGGAGATAAAGCTAGCGCAAAAGCAGCAGAAAAATTTGGAACTTTTTATAGTATGTCCACTATGGCAACTTCCTCTATTGAAGAAATATCAAACATATCTGGTGGACCAAAAATGTTTCAAATCTATATTCATAAAATCAAGGGTTTAACCGATAATTTAATTGATAGATGTAAAAGCTCTGGTTTTCACTCAATGTGTTTAACAGTGGATACTGTAGTGGCCGGTAATCGCGAAAGAGATCATAGATGGGGATTTACAACACCTCCAAAATTAACTTTAAATAGTATTTTAAGTTTTATGTTGCGTCCTAAGTGGACATTTAATTATTTAAAAAATGAAAAATTTCAATTAGCTAACGTTGCACATTTTACAAAAAAAGGATCAAGTATAGCGAAAGGTGTCATGGAATATATTAATGAACAATATGATCCAGCGATGAGTTGGAAGGATGCAGAATATTGTATTAAAAGATGGAACGGTCCTTTTGCAATTAAGGGAGTAATGTCTGTAGATGATGCAAAAAAAGCAGTTGATATTGGTGCTTCCGCAATATTACTCTCAAATCACGGAGGAAGACAACTTGATGGCTCAAGATCTCCCTTTGATCAACTTCCAGCTATAGCTGACGCTGTTGGAGGAAAATTGGAGATTATTCTAGATGGAGGAATCAGAAGAGGGACCCATGTACTAAAAGCTTTATCTTTAGGAGCTACAGCTTGCAGTTTTGGTAAAGGGTTTCTTTTTGCACTAGGAGCAGGGGGTCAAAAAGGGGTTGAACAAATTTTACAAAGGATGAAAGATGAAATAACACGAGATATGATTTTACTTGGTTGTAAGAATATCAAAGAACTTAGTAAAGCTAAAATTGCATACAGATGATGCAAAAAAAACTGTTTTAATTTAATTAGAAAAATAATAGATATAAATTATGAAATTAGCAAAAAATTTAGAAAGACTTGGAACCGAAACTGCTTTTAGTGTTTTGGCAGAGGCAAAAAAATTAGAGGCCCAAGGAAAAGAAATGATACATCTTGGATTAGGTCAACCTGATTTTAAGACACCTCAACATATTATGGATGCAGCAAAAAAAGCAATCGATGATGGACATCATGGATATGTTTTAGCTAATGGGATTACCGAATGTAGAGAGGCTGTTTCAAGAAAAATTAAAAGCTTATACAAAAAAGAAGTAAGTCCTGANAGAATTATGATTATGCCAGGAGGAAAACCTACAATGTATTATGCTATTCAAATGATTGGTGAACCTGGCGCAGAGATAGTCCATCCAACACCTGGATTTCCAATTTACGAGTCAATGATAAATTATACAGGTGCAAAGGCNGTACCTTATGATTTAACTAAAGAGAATGATTTAAAATTTGATCCAGAAAAAATTTTATCTTTAATAACAGAAAAAACCCGGTTAGTTATTTTAATAAACCCAAATAATCCAACAGGTAGCTTTGTAGAAAAACCTGCAATAGATTTTCTTGCTGAAGGCTTGAAGAAGCATCCGCATGTCACAATACTTAGTGATGAGATATATAGTAGACAAATTTTTGATGGAAAAGAAATGCCTACNTTTTTTAATTACCCAGATCTTCAAGATAGATTAATAGTCTTAGACGGTTGGAGTAAAGCTTACTCTATGACAGGTTGGAGAATGGGCTGGAGTGTGTGGCCAGAAGAATTAATTCCTCATGTTACTAAGTTAGCAATTAATAGTTTTTCATGTGTTAATGCTCCTTCACAGTTTGCTGGAATTGCTGCTCTTGATGGACCTGATGACTCTATTCATCATATGATGGAAAAATTTGATCAAAGAAGAAAATTAATTCATAAAGGGTTGAACGATTTACCAGGTGTGAGCTGTAGTATGCCCGGTGGTGCATTTTATGCTTTTCCAAATATAAGCGGAACAGGAATGAGTGGTTCAGAATTTTCAAAAAAATGTATGCACGAGGCCGGTGTGGCAATTGTTCCAGGAACAGCATTTGGTAAAACATCCACTAATTACGTTAGATTTAGCTTTGCAGCATCAAGAGACAACATCCAAAAAGCACTAGAAAAAATTGCAAAAATGCTTAAGTAGGCTTAAGCTTTTTGACCAGATGAATTTTTAAATATAAAGTAAGAATTATTATGAGTAGTTTACAAATGCCAAAAGTCGATAGTTCAGTTTTATCAAGAAAAGATAAAATTGTATCCGATCTTGAAAATATAATAGATCCAAAAAATGTTCTTTCTCATTCAGATGAATTGAGACCATACGAAACGGATGGTTTAACTGCTTATAGGAAAATGCCTATGATGGTGGTATTGCCAGAAACAGTCGAAGAAGTAAGTAAAGTTTTAAAGTATTGCAACGAAAATAAAATAAAAGTTGTTCCTAGAGGAGCAGGCACTGGTCTATCGGGAGGGTCTCTTCCTTTAGAAGACTGCATTTTATTGGCTATGGGAAAGTTTAATAAAATTTTAGAAATAGATTTTACAAACAGATGCGTTGTTACGCAACCATGTGTAACAAATTTAGCAATAACACACGCAGTTCAAGACAAAGGTTTTTACTACGCACCTGATCCTTCTAGTCAAATAGCATGTTCAATNGGAGGAAATGTTGCAGAAAATTCAGGAGGAGTTCACTCGTTAAAATANGGNGCAACNACCAATAATCTTTTAGGTATAGAAGTAGTTTTAATGGANGGTACAATTACAAGGTTNGGTGGCAAGNNNATGGACGCAGAAGGCTATGACTTTTTAGGATTAATGACTGGCTCAGAGGGTTTATTAGGAGTTATCACTGAAGTNACTGTCAAAATTTTAAGATCACCAGAAGTTGTNCAAGCAGCACTAGTTGGATTNCCTTCAATTGAGGATGCAGGAAATTGTGTTGCTCAGATTATAGCCGAAGGATGTATCCCGGCAGGTATGGAAATTATGGATAAAGCTTTAACAAAAGCTACAAACGATTATTCAAAGGCAGGTTATCCTACAGATGCAGAAGCAATGATGATAGTCGAGTTTGATGGCACTCAACATGAAGTTGAAGCTTATATAATCAAGGTGAAAAAAATAGCTGAAAAAAATAATTCATCAAGTTTAAAAATAAGTAACTCAAACGAGGAGCGATTAAAGTTTTGGGCAGGAAGAAAAGCTGCTTTTCCTGCATGCGGTGTTCTTGCTCCAGACTATATGTGTATGGATGGNTCAATACCAAGAGGNAAATTAGCNGAAGTTTTAAATGAAATNTCAAAACTTTCTAAAAAATATGNNTTACCGGTAGCTAATGCTTTTCACGCTGGNGATGGAAATCTTCACCCATTAATNATGTTTGATGCCAATGATAAAGAATCTTTAAGAAAGTGTGAAGAATTTG
>NHHT02000012.1 GCA_002170875.2 Pelagibacteraceae bacterium TMED170
AAAATGAAAGGTAAAACATGTTAAGAATAAGACTATCAATGGGAGGAGTAAGGAAAAGACCAATATATAAAATAGTTATCGCCGATGGAAGATATCCACGAGACGGTAAATTTATTGAAAAAATTGGTTCTTACAATCCATTACTTCCAAAAGATAAAAAGGAAAGAATAAAAATAGAAGCTGAGAGAGTAAAATATTGGATGAGCAAAGGTGCTCAACCAACTCTTAGAGTTTCTAGACTTTTAGGTGAACTCCAAATAATGCCAATGCCGAAACCGGGAAATAATCCTCAAAAAGCTATTCCTAAAAAAGAAAGAAAAAAAAGCGCAGAGGAAAGCAAAGAAACACCCAAAGCAGAAGNNAAAAANGAAGANCCTAAAGCAGAAGCTAAAAAGGAAGANCCTAAAGCAGAAGCTAAAAAGGAAGAACCTAAAGCAAAATAAAAAGGAGTATCTTTGTGTTAAAAGTAAAAATATTTACTTTATATCCAGATTTGTTTCCTGGCTTATTTAATTTTGGTCTTTATAAAAAAGCTAGAGAACAAAAAATATGGGATTTAGAAATAATAAATATTAGGAAATACTCTACTGATAAACACGCTAACGTAGATGACACTCCTTTCGGAGGTGGTGCTGGAATGTTAATTAGACCAGATATTTTAGCTAAATCTTTAGACTCAAATGTTGATTATAAAAAAAAGCAGAAAAATATTTTTTTGTCGCCAAAAGGAAAAATGTTTAATCAAAATATTGCAAAAAGTTTATGTAGAGAGAATTATATAAATATTATTTGTGGACATTTTGAAGGAGTAGATCAAAGATTTCTTGAAACTAGAAATATAGAGGAAGTAAGTTTAGGTGATTATATTCTATCTGGTGGAGAGGCGGCTTCTTATGTTTTTTTAGATACTATACTTAGATTATTACCTGGAGTTCTAGGAAACGAACAATCGGTATTAAACGAGAGTTTTGAAAATGGCTTATTAGAGTATCCTCAGTATACTAAACCAAAAATATGGGAAAAAAAGGCCATACCAGAGGTATTATTGTCTGGAGACCATGGTAAAATTAAAGACTGGCGTTTGGCACAATCAGAGGCTATAACACGTCGCCTAAGACCAGATCTTTGGGAAAAATATAAAAATAAAAAATGAAAAATATAGAAGATATAAATAGAGAAGCAGTTAAAAAGATTATTTCAAGTAAAAAAATTACTGAATTTAATCCAGGTGATACTATTAAAGTTGGAGTAAAGATTGTTGAGGGAAAAAGGCAAAGAATTCAATTTTTTGAAGGGGTATGTGTAGCAAAAAAAAATAGAGACTTAAANTCATCCTTTACCGTAAGAAAAATTTCATTTGGAGAAGGTGTTGAAAGAACATTTGCATTATATAGTCCGATAGTAGACTCGATTAAAGTAATAAGATCTGGAAAAGTTAGAAGAGCAAAATTATATTATTTAAGAGATAGAAAAGGAAAATCTGCAAGAATAGCTGAAAAAATTAAGAAAAAAATTGGTATTGATATCGTTGCAAAATCTCAAGAGCTTAAAGAAGAAGTTTTAGAAACCAAAGTTAAGGAGACTAAAATTGAAAAAGAAAATGCTCTCAAAAAATCAGAACCTGAAAATAAAACAAAAAAATAAAATAATTTTCAATGGCTAAAACTCTATATGATAAAATATGGGATGAGCATCTTGTGCATAAACAAGATGACGGTATTTCTTTATTATACGTAGACAGGCATTTAGTCCANGAAGTAACGAGCCCACAAGCTTTTGAAGGATTAAGAATGAAAAAAAGAAAAGTTCGAAGACCGGAATTAACCTTAGCTGTTCCAGATCACAATGTTCCGACAACTGATAGATCTAAAGGAATTATGGATAAGGACTCAAAGATACAAGTTAATACGTTAAGAGAAAATTGCAAACAGTTTGGAGTGCAGTTATTTGATGTTAACGATAAAAGACAAGGTATAGTTCATATTATTGGTCCAGAACAAGGCTTTACTCAACCTGGAACAGTAATAGTTTGTGGNGACAGTCATACNGCNACNCATGGAGCTTTTGGNGCNNTNGCNTTTGGNATTGGNACTTCNGAAGTNGAACATGTTCTTGCAACACAAACTTTAATACAAAAAAAATCAAAAAATTTTAGAATCAATGTTAATGGAAAGTTACCAGCAGGAGTCACAGCAAAAGATGTTATTTTAAAAATAATTCAAACGATTGGGACAGCAGGAGGAACTGGATACGTGATAGAATTTGCTGGGGATGTTATTAAAAATTTAAGCATGGAAGAACGTATGACCGTTTGTAATATGACAATTGAAGCAGGAGCTAGAGCCGGGTTAATAGCACCAGATGAAAAAACGTTTGAGTATTTTAAGGGAAGGCCAATGTCGCCAAAAGGTGAAAAGTGGAAAGAAGCATTATTAAACTGGAAAAATTTATATTCAGATAAAGACTGTAGTTTTGATAAAGAGATTAATATTAATGGAGAAGATATAGAGCCACTAGTTACTTGGGGTACATCTCCTCAAGATGTATCTCCTATAAGTGGAACAGTTCCTGATCCTGAAAGTGAAAATGATGAAGATAGAAAATCGGCTATGTATCGTTCTTTAAAATATATGGGTTTAAAACCCAATATGAAAATTTCAGAAATTAAAATTGATAAAATATTTATTGGAAGCTGTACTAATGGAAGAATACAAGATCTAAGGGTTGCTGCTAAACTTTTAAAAGGAAAAAAAATTGCAAAAAATGTAAGTGCTATGGTAGTACCTGGCTCAGGTTTAGTGAAAGCGCAAGCAGAAGAGGAGGGTTTACATAAAATTTTTATTGAGGCAGGCTTTGAATGGAGAGAACCAGGATGCTCAATGTGCTTGGCAATGAATGCAGATAAACTTAATCCAAAAGAGAGATGTGCTTCAACGTCAAATAGAAATTTTGAAGGAAGACAAGGCAGGGGAGGAAGAACTCACCTTGTGAGTCCTGGTATGGCTATTGCAGCTGCAATTTCCGGTCATTTATCGGATGTAAGAGAGCTTAAGATTTAACAATGGAAAAATTTACANAATATAAANNNTATNCCNTCATATTTANCNTTACAAAATATNGATACAGATATGATTATNCCNAAACAATTTNTNAAAACNATNAAAAGAACNGGNTTAGGAAAAAGTNTATTTTATGAAATGAGATATGATGAAAATGGAAAATTAATAAAGGATTTTATTTTAAATAATAGTCCTTATACAAAATCTAAAATACTTTTAGCTGGAAAAAATTTTGGATGCGGCTCTTCTAGAGAGCATGCTCCCTGGGCATTATTAGATTTTGGTATAAAGTGTNTTATTAGTTCTAGTTTTGCTGATATTTTTTACAGCAACTGCTTTAAGAATGGGATTTTACCAATACAAATTAATGATAGTTATATTCAAGAATTATCCGAATATTGCAAAAGAAAAGAAGAAATTGAAGTAGATTTAGAAAAAGAAAAAATAATTTATGGAAATAAATCAGTAGATTTCAATTTAGACTCTTTTAAAAAAAAATGTTTAATCGAAGGTTTAGACGATATAGCTTTATCGCTAGAAAAAATTTCAAATATTGAAAATTACGAAAAACAATTAAAAAAAAATAAACCTTGGATATAATATTGTGATAAAAAAAAAAGAAAGAAAAATTTTACTATTACCTGGAGATGGAGTAGGTCCAGAAGTTATTGGTGAGGTAAAAAAAATTATTCTATGGTTTAATAAAAATAAATCATTAGATTTTAAAATAGAAGAAGGATTAGTCGGTGGCGCTTCATATGATAAACATAAGAATCCTATAACGGACGAAGTTTTTTATAAGGCGTTAGAAAGTGAGGCAGTGATACTAGGAGCTGTTGGAGGACCTAAATATGACAATTTAGAATTTTCTAAGAGACCGGAGCGTGCATTATTAAAATTAAGAAAAGAACTTAAGTTATTCGCAAATCTTAGACCAGCGATTTGTTTTGAACAATTAGTTGAAGCATCTCCATTAAAACCAAACATAATATCAGGATTGGATATTATGATTGTAAGAGAATTAACAGGTGGTATTTATTTTGGTGAACCAAGGGGTATTGAACCAATTAAAAACAATGAAAGAAGAGGTNTTAATACTCATGCTTATACAACTACGGAAATTCAAAGAGTTGCTAAAGTAGCTTTTGAATTAGCAAAAAAAAGAAATAATAGAGTTACTTCTTGTGATAAATCAAATGTGATGGAAGCAGGAGTTTTATGGCGAGAGGAAGTGCAANCGTTAAGAGATAAAGAATACAAAAAAATTGAACTTAGTCATATGTTGGCTGACAACTGTGCGATGCAATTATTACGAGATCCAAAGCAGTTTGATGTAATCGTAACAGATAATCTTTTTGGAGACATACTCTCAGATGAAGCAGCTATGCTGACTGGTTCATTAGGTTTATTACCCTCTGCTTCTCTNGGTGAAAAAGATAAAAATGGAAAGATTAGGTCTATGTATGAACCAGTTCATGGTTCTGCACCTGATATAGCTGGAAAAAATATTGCAAATCCAATAGCTACAATATTAAGTCTTTCAATGGCATTAAGGTATTCTTTAGATCTGGAAAAAGAGGCAAATTTGTTAGACTTGGCGGTATCCCAAGTATTAGATGATGGACTTAGAACTAAAGACATCATGTCTNCAGGTAAAAAAGAGGTCACCACTACAGATATGGGTGATGCAATTGTTGAAAAATTAAAATAAAATAAATTTATTATGAATTTAGCAATAATTGGAGCTACTGGCAATGTAGGAAGAAAAACAATCGAAATTTTAGAAAAATCAAAACTAAAATTTGATAAACTTTATTTGATAGCTTCTGAAAAAAGTTCTGGAAAAAAAATATTCTTTAGGGGTGAAGAAGTTGAAGTAGAATTATTAAGTAGTTATGATTTCTCCAAAGCACAAATTACTTTTTTTGCAGCCGGAAGTAACCTAGCCAGACAATGGGTACCAGAAGCTTCTAAAAAAACAATAGTTATAGATAATTCNAGCTATTTTAGAATGAAAAAAAATGTTCCTTTAGTTGTTGCCGAGGTTAATCCTGAAGCATTAAAAGCTCACAATAATATAATTGCTAATCCTAACTGTTCAACAATGCAAATGGTTTTGGCATTGAAGCCTCTTCATGACAACTATAATATTAATAGAGTTGTTGTTTCAACATACCAAGCAGTATCTGGTGCAGGAAAAGCCCCTATGGATGAACTATTTAGTCAAACTAAAGATTATTTAAATGGAAAAAAAATAAAATCAAAAAATTTCACTAAACAAATTGCTTTTAATCTTATTCCTCATATTGATGGTTTTGCTGATGATGGCTACACAAAAGAAGAGTTAAAGATGGTTAATGAAACAAAAAAAATTTTAAATCAAGATATTAAATTAACTGCTACATGTGTAAGAGTGCCAGTTAAAACTTCACATTCGGAGTCTATAAATATTGAATTTAATGAAACGTACGATTTTGAAAATATAAAAAAAATTTTAAATAAAGCACCAGGTTGTAAAGTCGTAGACGAACAAGTCGACGGAGGATATATTACTCCAATTGAAGCTGAAGGAGATCATACAACCTATATATCTAGAATAAGAAAAGATAAATCTAATATTAAAGCGATAAATATATGGGTAGTCTCTGATAATTTACTCAAAGGCGCGGCTTTAAATACAGTTCAAATTGCAGAAACTTTGATGAAAAAGTAAAAAAATTAGTTTAATAATAAAATATGCAGCACGATGATAATCCTTTAACTCCACACTTACAAATTTATAAGTGGCAAATATCTTCTTTGTTATCTATTTCTCATAGAATTGTAGGTGTTATTAATACTTTTGCAGTAATACTAATTTGCACTTGGACTATTTCCTTATTATTTGGGGAGACTAGTTATGAGACAATAGAAATATTTTTAAATTCTTTTTTTGGAAAATTTTTAATTATATCTTTGTGTTGGACTTTTAGCTTTCATATTTTAAACGAGATTAGACATTTTGCTTGGGATTTAGGTTACGGTTATGATTTAAAAATATCTAAAATTACTGGAGCAATAACAGTTATAGGTTCATTTGTGTTATCTATTATTATTTATTCTATAGGAGGCAGTTTTTTTTAAATGAATGTATCTACTAAAAAATGGTTATTTTTGAAATATAGTTCCATAATCTTAATTCCATTAATGTTTTGGTTCATAATCAGCTTTGTTTCAATTTATGACGCAGAATATAAAGAATTGATAACTTTTTTCTCCGACCAAACTTCAAAAACCTTGTTTTCTCTTTTCTTAATATTTTTTTTCTTTTTTTCAGCTTTATCAATAAGTGAGATTTTTGAAGACTATATTCATAGTGAAAAAATTAAAAATGTCGCAAACAAATTATTGAATTTTTTTGCTATAATAATGCCAATAATAACTATAATAAGTATATTTAATTTTACATTATGAGCTCATATAAAATTATAGACCATGAATACGATGTAGTTGTCCTTGGGGCTGGAGGATCTGGCTTGAGAGCCGCAGTTGGTCTTTCTGAAGCTGGACTTAAAACCGCTTGTATCTCGAAAGTGTTTCCAACAAGAAGTCATACTTCTGCTGCTCAAGGGGGAATATCAGCTGCACTTGGAAATATGGGAGAAGATGATTGGAGATGGCATATGTATGATACCGTTAAAGGTTCAGACTGGTTAGGCGACCAAGATGCCATAGAATATTTATGTAAAGAAGCTCCAAGAGCTGTAATTGAACTTGAAAGATATGGTGTGCCATTTAGCAGAACAGAAGATGGTAAAATTTATCAAAGACCTTTCGGAGGAATGACAAAGAACTATGGAAATGGCACAGTTCAAAGAACTTGTGCCGCTGCGGATAGAACTGGGCACGCTATTCTTCATACATTGTATGGTCAAGCTCTAAAGCATAAAACAGAATTTTTCATAGAATACTTTGCCTTAGATTTAATTATGAAGAACGGAGAGTGCAAAGGTTTAATAGCATGGAATTTAAATGATGGCACAATACACAGATTCAGATCGCATATTACAATTATTGCAACTGGTGGATATGGTAAAATTTATTATTCTGCTACTTCAGCACATACTTGTACAGGAGACGGCAATGGAATGATCTTAAGAGCCGGACTTCCACTTCAAGATATGGAATTTGTTCAATTTCACCCTACAGGAATATATGGTGTTGGTTGTTTAATATCTGAGGGAGTAAGAGGTGAAGGTGGTTTTCTTTTAAATTCTAAAGGTGAAAGATTTATGGAAAGATACGCACCAAATGCAAAAGATTTAGCATCAAGAGATGTAGTAAGTAGGTCAATGGCAATTGAAATTAATGAAGGAAGGGGTGTAGGAAAAGAAAAAGATCATATGCATCTTCACCTAGACCACTTAGATCCTAAAGTTATTAACGAAAGATTACCTGGGATAGCAGAGTCAGCTAAGACATTCTCTGGAGTAGATGTTACGAAAGATCCTATTCCTGTTGTTCCTACCGTACATTATAATATGGGCGGTATTCCAACAAATTACAAAGCAGAAGTGTTAACTTTAAATGGTTCAGAAAAAACAGTTCCAGGTTTAATGGCAATCGGAGAAGCCGCATGTGTCTCAGTTCATGGAGCAAACAGGCTTGGTTCTAACTCTTTAATTGACCTTGTAGTTTTTGGAAGAGCTGCTGCAAAAAGAGCTTCAGAACTTGTAAAATCTGGAAAACCTCATGAAGAGGTTTCTAAAACTGAAACTGACAAATGCATTGATCGATTTGATAAAATAAGAAATTCAAAGGGGGAAACTAAAACATCAGAACTTAGACTATCAATGCAAAAAACAATGCAATCGAAATGTGCTGTTTTTAGAACTGAAAAAACTCTTAAAGAAGGATCTGATGCTATAAGAAAACCTTTAGAAGGAATGAATGATCTTTCTGTTAAAGATAAATCACTTTTATACAACACAGATTTGTTGGAGTCGTTAGAGTTTGATAATCTTATTCGTCAAGCTTTGACAACTATTGATTCAGCTTATTCTAGAAAAGAAAGCAGAGGAGCTCACGCTAGAGAAGATTTCTCAAAACGAGATGATAAAAACTTTATGAAACATACTTTAGCTTGGCAAGAAGGTAAGAAAGTAAGCATTAAATATAGAGATGTTCATGCAAAAACTTTAACAAATGATGTACAATATTTTCCGCCTAAAGAAAGAGTATATTGATGGCTCAATTTAGTTTACCTAAAAATTCAAAAATAGTTAAAGGAATTTACTATAAGGATAAAACTAATTCATTAAATATNAAANAAGATTAATNTTTANAGATGGANCCCNTCTAGNNAGNAATAANCCNAGAATTGANACNTTCGANNTNNATATNAANNANTGTGGNCCAAAAGTTNTAGATATANTNTTNAAAATTAAAAATGAAATNGACTCNTANNTTNNCNTTTAGAAGNTCTTGTGNNCANGGTGTTTGTGGTTCTTGTGCAATGAATGTTGATGGGATAAATACTTTATCATGTATTAAATCTCATACTGACATAAAGGGTGATCTTAATATATATCCACTTCCTCACTTAAAAGTAGTTAAAGATTTAATCGGCGATCTAAGTGGTCTTTATAAACAATACGAATCTATTCAACCTTGGTTGAAAACATCTCAAACTGGTGAAGAAAAAAAGGAATTAATTCAATCTCAAAAAGATAGAGCAAAACTTGATGGATATTATGAGTGTATTCTTTGCGCGTGTTGTTCTACTTCATGTCCGAGCTATTGGTGGAATGGCGATAAATATTTAGGCCCAGCTGTATTATTACAAGCTTATAGATGGATTAATGATAGTCGAGATAATGAAAAAAAAGAAAGATTAAAAAAAGTTGCAGATGAATTAAAGCTTTATCGTTGTCATACTATAATGAATTGTACTAGCTCGTGCCCAAAAGGCTTAAATCCAGCTAAAGCTATTGGATCAATAAAAAAAATGCTTGCAACGAGCTAAAAGCTTATTTAATCAATAAACAGCATGAAATTAATTGAACATTTTATAGACGGTAAAAAATTTTCAGGTATCTCAAAAAGAACAGGTAAAATATTTAACCCAGCTACCGGGGAACAAAGTGCTGATGTTAAATTAGCATCGGTATCTGATGTAAATCAAGCTGTAGAAAGTGCACAAAAAGCATTTCAAAATTGGTCGAACAAACCTCCCCTACAAAGAGCTAGAGTGATGTTTAAGTTTAAAGAGTTAATTGAAAAAAATTCTGACGAACTTACAAAACTCATAGTGTCAGAACATGGTAAAGTTTTTGAAGACGCAAAAGGATCTCTTACTAGAGGTTTGGAAGTTGTAGAATATGCATGTGGTATACCTCAAGTTTTAAAAGGTGAGTTTACAGAAAATGTTGGAACTGATGTAGATAGCTGGTCAATAAGACAGCCACTTGGTGTTTGTGCGGGGATTACTCCTTTTAACTTTCCAGCTATGGTTCCTATGTGGATGTTTCCAATGGCAATCGCTTGTGGAAATACATTTATTTTAAAACCTTCTGAAAAAGATCCTTCTTGTTCTATGCGATTAGCAGAACTTTTAAAAGAAGCTGGTTTACCTGATGGAGTATTTAATGTTGTAAACGGAGACAAAGAAGCCGTTGATGCACTTATTAATAATAAAGATGTGGTAGCCATGAGCTTCGTAGGCTCAACTCCTATCGCTAAGTATATCTATGAAAACTGCGCTAAAAACGAAAAAAGAGTTCAAGCATTAGGAGGAGCTAAAAATCATTGTGTTGTAATGCCGGATTGTGATTTAGATCAAGCGGTTAATGGACTTATGGGTGCTGCATATGGTTCAGCAGGAGAAAGATGTATGGCTCAATCCGTAGCGGTAGCCGTCGGTGGAATAGCCGATAAATTAGTTAGTAGTTTAGCAAAAAAAGTTGAAGCTTTAAAAGTTGGTCCTGGAATGGACAAAAAATCTGAGATGGGCCCACTTGTAACCAAAGATCATTTAGCAAAAGTTAAAAGTTATGTAGATACCGGAGAAAAGGAAGGAGCTAAATTAATTGTAGATGGAAGAAATTTAAAATTACAGGGTTATGACAACGGTTATTACATCGGAGGTTGTTTATTTGACCACGTTACTAAGGACATGAAAATTTATAAAGAGGAGATTTTTGGACCGGTTTTATCTGTAGTTAGGACAAAAAATTTTGATGAAGCTCTTAAGCTAGTCAATGATCATGAGTTTGGTAATGGAGCGAGTATATTTACAAGAGATGGAGATACAGGAAGAACATTTTCTAGCAAAGCTAAGATAGGAATGATTGGCATCAATATCCCAATACCAGTTCCAATGGCTTTTCATAGTTTTGGAGGATGGAAAAGATCTTTATTTGGAGATCAACATATGCATGGTCCAGAAGGAGTTAGATTTTATACTAAATTAAAAACAATGACATCAAGATGGCCTTCAGGTTCAAGATCTGACCCAGAGTTTGTGATGCCAACTATGAAATAAAATTATGAAAAAGAAAATCACTTTAATTGGAGCTGGGCAAATAGGAGGAACTCTCGCTCATTTAATAGCTTTAAAAGAACTTGGAGAGATAGTTCTGTTTGATGTTGCAGAGGGGATTGCAAAAGGTAAAGCACTTGATATTGCGCAATCATCTCCAGTCGATGGATTAAGGGTGAAAATATCTGGCACTTGTGATTACGAAAAAACTAGAGACTCAGATGTAATAATTATAACTGCTGGAGTGCCAAGAAAACCAGGNATGACAAGAGATGATTTGCTCGGCATTAATCTAAAAATTATTAAAGAAGTAGCTGAAGGTATNAAAAATACNTCTCCAAATGCTTTTGTAATTTGTATAACTAACCCNCTAGANGTNATNGTAATGGCTTTACAAAAATANTCAGGTNTGCCTAAAAANAAANTTGTNGGNATGGCNGGNATNTTNGACNCTTCAAGATTTNTATATTTTTTATCNGAAGAATTAAATGTACCAGTTAAAAAAATTCAATCTCTTATTCTTGGTGGTCATGGGGATAGCATGGTAGCAATGGTAAATCACACTAAAGTAGACGGTAAGAATTTGATTGAATTTGTGAAAGAGGGTAAAATTAAGAAAGAAAAACTTGAAGCGATAATCGATAGAACAAAAAAAGGAGGAGCGGAAATAGTTAAATATTTAGAAAAGGGCTCTGCATTTTATGCTCCCGCTGCATCCGGAGTTGAAATGGCTGAAAGCTATCTAAAAGATCTAAAAAAAGAGCTTCCTTGTGCTGTATATTTAAATGGGGAATACGGTGTGAAAAATATATATGCTGGGGTACCTGTAATTATTGGTGCAAAAGGGGTTGAAAAAGTTATTGAACTAAAACTTTCTGAAGAAGAGGAAAAAAATTTTAATAATTCAATTAAAGCTGTTAAAGAACTATTTACTGCAGCAGGAAATATAGATAAAGAATTAGTTTAGTTAAAAATAAAACCTAAACTGTTAAAATGTTTCTAAAAAAAAATTTATTTAATGACAGAGTTTTTCTTATTTTAATTTTATTTTTTGCTATATTTTTCAATCATTTTTCAGGCAATAGAGGAATTTTTCCAGCGGATAGCTTTGCTTTTTTTGACAGCGGTCAAAGAATTTTAAATGGAGAATTTCCATTTAAGGATTACTGGGTTGTTTCAGGTCCATTTATTGATTATTTCCAAGCATTGTTATTTTCCCTTTTTGGAATTAATTGGCAAGTTTATATTCTTCAAGCATCAATTATAAATAGTCTATTTGCAATTATAACTTTTTTTTTCTTAAAAAAATTAGGACTAAACTCAATAAGTAATTGTTTTTACTGTATATGTTTATCTTTGCTTGCTTATCCCTCTAGCGGAACTCCTTTTGTAGACCATCATTCAGCTTTTTTAGCTTTTTTTGGGATCTTTATATTTATTTTTGGATTAAAAGAAAATAAAAATATTTATTGGTTCCTTTTGCCATTTATTTTTGGTTTTGCTTTTTTATCAAAACAAGTTCCCGCAGCATATATATTAATATCTTTGTTGATAGTATTATTATATAATTCATTTTTTAACGATAAAAAAACCAATATAAAAATTTTTAGTTTACTTTTAATTTCATCGTTAATTTTTATTTTTTTACTAATTTTAGTTTTAAATTTAAACGGGATACCTATTAATTCTTTTGTACAGCAGTATATACTATATCCTCTTTCAATAGGACAAAGTAGAGTGGGTAGTTATGAAATAAATTTGGAGAATTTTTTTTTAAAATATAAATTAATTCATATTTTCTTAATACCTTATTTTTTAATTAATATTCTAAAAATATTTAGAATAAAAAATTATTATAAAAATTTTAATTTTTTTCTATTTTTAATAATTTTTCTATCAGTTATAAGTTTAATTTTTCATCAACTTTTAACAAAAAATCAAAATTTTATATTTTTTCTAATTCCGCTGCTGGCAGCACTAATTCATATTGAAGCAACCAAAATTAAAAAAAAAATTGTTATTATAAGTTTAATATTTTTATTATGTTTTTTCTCTACAATCAAATATCACAAGAGATTTAATCTTGACAGAAAATTTCATGAACTTAGTTATGTAAATTTTGATAATACTGTTATTGCAAAAAAGATAGATAAAAAATTTACCGGACTTAATTGGATAACTCCTGATTCAAAAAATAAATTTGATAATTTAAATGAGGTAAATAATTTAATTGATGTTAAAAATTTATTAATTGAAGATACAAGAAAAAAAATGTTTATAAGTCACTATGCTTTTTTTTCAATTATCCTAAATGAAAGCTTGAGTGCTCCAAGTAGATGGTATCCAATGGATGGAACTGCTTTCCCCATAAAAGGAAGTAAATATTTTGAAAATTATAGAAATTTTCTTAAGAATATAATAACAAATAAAAATATAGAAGTTATTTATATTACAAAGGATATGAGTGAAAATATTATCTTTAATTACTTAAACAGAGATTGTTTTGAAAAAGAAAATATTTCCCCATATCTTTTAAGCTATTCGTTAAAAA
This sequence comes from Pelagibacteraceae bacterium TMED170, assembly GCA_002170875.2. Next base: position 13,130 of record NHHT02000012.1, read on the forward strand.
AGAGTTGCAAAGATTTTAATAGTAAATCTTAGTTAAAAAATATATATAGATTTAATCTATTTATGAATATTCATGAACATCAAGCTAAAGAAATTCTAAGGGAATATGGTGCTCCAACCTCAAATGGAATAGTAATTTTTGATATTAAAAATATTCAAGAAAAACTTAAAGTTCTTAAAACGGGTAATTTTGTAGTAAAAGCCCAAATTCACGCAGGGGGGAGAGGAAAAGCCGGAGGTGTAAAATTAGTAAAAAATTTCAAAGATTTAGAAAAAGAGGTCAAAATGATGTTTGGAAAAACATTAGTGACTCATCAAACAGGACGCGAGGGAAAAGAAGTTAAAAGAATATATATTGAGGAAGCCTCAGATATAAAGAGTGAGTATTATCTTTCATGTCTTGTGGATAGGGAGAGNTCAAAAATTGCTTTTATNAGTAGTACNGAGGGAGGAATGGATATTGAAAAAGTNNCNAGAGATAANCCAGATAAAATTATTACNCATAAAGTAGAAGTTGCTAAAAAAATAGANCACTCAGATATCGAAAAAATAATANCACCTTTTAATTTAAACNTAGAACAAAAAAAGGATGCNTATAAAANTATAGAAGCCNTATACNAAATATTAATTAANAAAGATGCAAGTTTANTTGAAATTAATCCTCTAATTATTACAAANAATAATCGATTAATTTGTCTTGATGCAAAAATGAATTTTGATGATAATGCAATTTTTAGACAGCCTGAAATATTAAATTTAAGAGANTTNAACGAAGANGATCCAGCNGAAATCGAAGCAAGTAANCATGATTTAGCNTATATNAAATTAAATGGTTCTATAGGNTGNATGGTGAATGGGGCTGGATTNGCNATGGCNACNATGGATATAATTAAGTTATATGGTGAAGAACCTGCGAATTTTTTGGATGTAGGAGGAGGAGCTTCAAAAGAAAAAGTAACNTCTGCNTTTAAATTAATACTTTCAGATAAAAATGTAAAAGGCATACTCATAAACATTTTCGGAGGAATAATGAGATGTGATATTTTAGCTCAAGGAGTAGTAGATGCTGCTAAAGAGACTAAGCTCAAAGTGCCTTTAGTTGTAAGANTAGCGGGAACTAATTTTAAAGAAGGAAAAAAAATTTTAGANGANTCAGGTTTAAAGATTTTATCTGCNGGNGATCTTAATGATGCTGCAAAAAAAATTGTNGAGGCAATAAAATAATGTCTATTTTAGTNAACAAAGAAACCANANTNATTTGCCAAGGTTTTACNGGTACTCANGGNACTTTTCATTCNGAACAATCAATTAAATATGGAACACAATTGGTTGGAGGAGTNACTCCAAAAAANGGAGGTCAGAAACATCTAGGNCTTCCTGTTTTTAATAGCGTTGAAGAAGCAAGGAAANNAACNGATGCTAATGCTACAATGATATATGTNCCACCAAAATTTGCAGCAAATGCAATTATAGAAGCNATAGAAGCAAAAATTGAATTAATAGTTTGTATCACNGAAGGAATACCGGTAATTGATATGATTAACGTAAAAANAATTTTGAATAAAAGNAAAAGTAGATTGATAGGNCCAAATTGCCCNGGCATTATNACTCCAGAAGAATGTAAAATAGGAATTATGCCTGGNAATATACATAAAAAAGGNACCGTGGGAATAGTATCTAGGTCAGGTACATTAACTTATGAGGCAGTCGCNCAAACTAGTGCTAATGGAATGGGACAATCGACATGCATAGGAATTGGAGGAGATCCNATCAATGGAACNAACTTTATAGATTGTTTAGATCTTTTTTTAAAGGACCCNAATACAGANTCTATTGTAATGATAGGTGAGATAGGCGGAAACGCTGAAGAAGANGCTGCTAATTTTTTAAAAGAACAAAAAGTTAANAAACCCATGGTTGGCTTTATAGCTGGNCTAACAGCNCCTCCGGGAAGACGTATGGGGCATGCTGGAGCCATAATTTCTGGNGGAAAGGGCGGNGCAGAAGATAAAATNGAGATAATGAAATCAGCCGGAATTACTATTTCAAAATCTCCAGCAGATATAGGCAAAACATTATTTGAAAAACTAAATGGTTAATTAAATAATTTATGTTAAAATAAGTCGTATAATGTCATCATTTAAAGATAANTCGATTTANAAAAAAACTTCATTTTTAGCNGGAAATAATAGTTCATTTATTGAAGAGTTTTATTCTGAATATTTAAAAAATCCCGAGAAGTTNCCCGANGGATGGAAAATTTTTTTTGATGGATTACAAGANAAACAAGAAATTATTNCAAAAAATTTATTAGGNCCAAGTTGGGCTCCTAAAAAAAATAAAANTATAGAAATATCTNANNACAAACAGGATATTTNAAAANAAANTTCTGAATTAGTTATAACAAAACAATCGACCAAAGATTCCATAAGAGCNATAATGTTNATTAGAGCTTATAGAATAAGAGGTCATTTAATAGCAAATCTTGATCCATTNGGAATTCAAAANAGAGAGGAACATTCAGAACTAAAGCCTGAGACATATGGTTTTAATNCTAATGACTATAATAGAAAAATATTTTTAGANGGNGTACTTGGNCTTCAGNACTCTACTTTGGAAGAAATANTAAAGATTTTAAAAAAGACTTATTGTTCAAATATTGGTTATGAATATATGCATATGGGAGANCCTGACGAAAAATCTTGGATAAGAAACAGGNTCGAAGGAAAAGAAAAAGNAATTANATTTACTTCTAATGGTAAGAAAGCAATTNTTAATAAAATAATTCAAGCTGAAGGATTTGAAAAATATTTACATGTTAAATTTGTTGGTACAAAAAGATTTGGTTTAGATGGNGGTGANTCTNTAATCCCAGCNCTNGAACAAATTATAAAAAGAGGTGGAAATCTAGGTGCAAAAGAAATTAAAATTGGGATGCCACATCGAGGTAGACTTAATGTCTTAGCAAATGTAATGGGAAAATCGTATAGAGCAATTTTAAGTGAATTTTTTGGAAAAAGTGTTTCTTCGAAAAAAAATTTTGAAGGTGATGTAAAGTATCATTTAGGAGCTTCATCAGATAGAGAATTTGACGGGAACAGAGTTCATATTAGTTTAACAGACAATCCTTCACATTTAGAGGCAGTAAATCCTGTAGTGTTGGGACAAGTTAGAGCCAAACAATTTTTTCATAATGATAAAAAGAGACAAAAAGTTATTCCCGTTTTAATACATGGGGACGCAGCTTTTGCTGGGCAAGGAGTAGTGGCAGAATGTTTTGCCATGTCAGGATTACCAGGACACAATATTGGTGGAACTATTCATGTTATAGTTAATAATCAAATCGGTTTTACTACTGCACCAAGATTTGCCCGTTCATCACCATATCCATCTGATGTTGCAAAGACTGTTCAAGCGCCAATACTTCATGTAAATGGAGATGATCCAGAGGCAGTAGTACATTGTGCAAAAATAGCTACAGAGTTTAGACAAAAATTTAATAGAGACGTTGTTATAGATATGGTTTGTTATAGAAGATTTGGGCACAACGAAGGGGACGAACCTTCTTTTACTCAACCTTTAATGTACAAAAAAATAAAAGTACAACCGACAACGCTTGATATTTATGGAAAAAAAATTGTTAGCGAAGGATTAATGACTTCAACTGAAGTCAATAGCGCTAAAACAGATTTTAAACAATTTTTAGAAAAGGAATTTGTTTCATCAAAAAATTATAAATCTGAACTAAAGTGGTATGATGGAACATGGTCAAGATTTAAACCTGAGCTAGGTAAAGACAAAAGAGGAGTGAGTGGAGTAGATAAAAATCAAGTATTAAATATAGGAAAAAAAATAAGCTTAATTCCAAGTAATTTTAATATTCATAAAACATTGAGAAAAATTTTTGATTTGAAATATAAAATGTTTAGTGAAAATAAACCTATAGATTGGTCGACAGCCGAGGGATTGGCTTTCGGAACACTTTTAAATGAAGGTTTTTCCGTAAGATTGTCCGGACAAGACTCTGGCAGAGGGACTTTCAGTCAAAGGCATTCAGTTTTAAGAAATCAAGATAGTCATGAGAGGTATGTGCCTTTAAATAATATTTCAAAAAATCAAAAAAAATTCGAAATTATAGATAGTTTGTTATCAGAATTGGCAGTTTTAGGATTTGAGTTTGGGTATTCGCTTTCAGAGCCAGAAACATTAGTTCTTTGGGAAGCCCAGTTTGGAGATTTTGCCAACGAGGCACAAATAATTATAGATCAATTTATCACGTCAAGTGAGGCTAAGTGGGGAAGAGCTAGTGGACTAGTTATGTTACTGCCTCACGGATATGAAGGTCAAGGACCAGAACATTCGTCTGCGAGATTAGAAAGATTTTTGCAACTTTGTGCCGGAGAGAACATACAGGTAATTAATTGTACAACTCCAGCTAATTATTTCCATGCTTTGAGAAGACAAATGCATAGAGATTTTAGAAAACCTTTAATTATTATGACACCAAAATCTCTATTAAGAAATAAAAGATGCACCTCTAAAATAGAAGATTTTACAAAAAAAAATTCTTTTCATAGACTTTTAGAAGATCATGCTTATCTAAGTGGAAGTAATTTAATTAAATTAAAACAAGATAAAAAAATTGAAAAAGTTATTATGTGCTCAGGTAAAATTTATTTTGACCTTTTGGAAGCAAGAGAAAAAGCAAAAAATGATAAAGTCGTATTTATAAGGATCGAACAATTATATCCATTCCCGGCTAAAACTTTAGCTCAAGAATTAAAGAGATATAAAAATGCTAAATTTTTTTGGTGCCAAGAAGAACCAAAAAATATGGGAGCATGGAACACTGTAAGAAATTACATAGAGAGAACATTGGAAATTATTCAATCTAAAAGCGATAAGGCGAAATACATAGGGAGAAAGCCTTCTGCTTCAACTGCGACTGGAAATCTAAATAAACATCTTGCACAACAAAAAGAAATATTAGAAAAGGTGGTAGGAAAATTTAATTAATGTCAGAAAAAATTATAGTCCCTACACTTGGAGAGTCAGTTACTGAAGCAACAGTTTCTAAATGGCTTAAGAACCAAGGTGAAAAAGTTAACTCAGATGAACCTTTAGTTGAGTTAGAAACTGATAAAGTCAATATTGAAGTTCCAGCGCCCTCAAGTGGAGTACTTTCTCAAATAAATGTAAAAGAAGGTCAAACAGTAAATGTTGGAACATTATTAGGTGAGGTTAGTACAGCTGTTAACTCAAATAAAATTAAAGTTAAGAATGAAAAAAAATACACGCCACCGACTAAAATGAAAAATGTTGAAGTTGAAGATAAAGATTCAGCGCCCATTATATTAAACAACGAAAGTGTAAATAAAACAAAAGAAGTAGAAGATAAAGAGTCAGCTCCCATGTTATTAAGAGAAGAAAGTGTAAATAAATTGGAACTTGAGGAAAAACCTCTAATCTTAGAAGATATTCAACAAAAAAAAGAATCAGTCTCGCAACAACCTACAGTATCACCATCAGCAAGAAAAATGGCAGCCGAGTCTAATATCAATTTAAGAGATGTTGAGGGGACTGGTAAAAATGGAGTTATATTAAAAGAAGATATTATGAATTTGATGGGAGCAAAACCTTCTCCGTCCGAAAGAAAGTCTGCTCATGGTCCCGAAGAAAGAATTAAAATGACAAGATTACGTTTGACCATAGCAAAAAGATTAAAAGAAGCACAAGAAAATGCAGCGATGTTAACAACGTTTAATGAAGTAGACATGTATGAAGTTATCTCAATGAGAAATAATTACAAAGACGAATTTCAAAAAAAATACTCGGTAAAATTAGGTTTTATGTCTTTTTTTGTTAAAGCATGTGTTATTGGACTAAAAAATTATCCTGCAATTAATGCAGAAATACAAGGTCAAGAAATTGTTTACAAAAATTATTACAATATTAGCATAGCAGTTGGAACTGAGAGAGGTCTTGTTGTGCCTGTTTTAAGAAATACAGATGAAATGTCTTTTGCTGATATAGAGAAAGATATTAATAACTTGGGACAAAAGGCTAGAGATGGAAAGATTACAATTCAAGATCTTCAAGGCGGAACATTTACTATTACAAATGGAGGTATTTATGGTTCAATGCTTTCTACTCCAATTTTAAATCCACCTCAGTCAGCTGTTTTAGGAATGCATAATATTGTAGAGAGACCAGTAGTTATTAATGGCAATGTAAGTGTTAGACCAATAATGTATTTAGCTCTTTCCTACGACCATAGGATTATTGATGGAAAAGAGGCTGTCTCATTTTTAAAAAATGTTAAAGAGTGCTTGGAACAACCTAAGAGACTCTTTTTGAATTTGTAATAATGGATAATTTTGATGTTATAATAATCGGTGGAGGTCCAGGAGGCTATGTTTGTGCTATTAGGGCAGCTCAACTTGGATTGAAAGTAGCTTGTGTGGAGTCTCGCGGCACTCTTGGCGGCACGTGTTTAAATGTAGGCTGTATTCCCTCAAAAAGTTTACTAAATTTGTCTGAAAATTNTCANAAAGCCAAAAAAGATTTTANNNANCAAGGNATAGAGANTNNNNGAANTAAANTTAAANATNNNAAAAATGATGTCAAATAANAATAAATCANTTCAANTNNTNACNAAAGGTGTAGAATTTTTATTTAAAAAAAATAAAGTAACATATTTAAACGGNAAAGGCGTTCTTTTTTCTAAAAATGATGTTGTGGTTTATCATGATAATAAAAAAATTTCCTACAAGTCAAAAAATATAGTTATAGCCACAGGTTCTGNGCCTACATCTTTGCCAGGAATAGAAATTGATGAAAAAAATATTATTTCATCTACCGGTGCAATTTCACTAGATAAAGTGCCAAAAAAACTTGTAGTTATTGGTGGGGGATATATAGGATTAGAGATGGGCTCAGTATGGTCAAGGTTAGGTTCAGAAGTAACAGTTGTAGAATATTTAGATCATATTACACCTGGAATGGATAAAGAAATATCCAAGGAGTTTCAAAAAATTTTGACTAAACAGGGTATTAAATTTCAACTTAATTCAAAAGTTAAATCTGTTAAGCAAAAAGGATCACAAGTAAATGTAGAATTTTTAGATAAAAACAAAAATGAACTTCATGAAATTAAAACTGATAAGGTGTTAGTTTCTGTGGGTAGAAAACCTTATACTGAAGGACTTAATCTTTCAAAAATAGGAGTAAAAAAAGATTCAAAAGGCACTATAGAAGTTAATTCCAAATTTCAAACATCAGTAAAAAATATTTATGCTATTGGTGATGTTATAAAAGGTCCGATGTTAGCCCATAAAGCTGAAGAAGAAGGGATAGCATTAGCTGAAATTTTAGCAGGACAATCCGGACATGTTAATTATAATGTAATACCAGGTGTTGTTTATACATCCCCAGAAGTAGCTACAGTAGGAAANACAGAAGAGCAGCTTAAGAATGAAAAAGTTAGTTATAAAGTTGGAAAATTTCCATTTATGGCAAATTCTAGAGCAAAAGTTAACAATGAAACAGATGGATTTGTAAAAATTTTAGCTGAATCNAATACAGACAAAGTGTTAGGAGTTCATATNATTGGACCTCACTGTGGAGACATGATTGCAGAAATGGCCTTAGCGATGGAATTTGGAGCCACTGCTGAGGATATAGCTAGAACTTGTCACGCCCATCCCACTCACACAGAAGCAATTAAAGAAGCGGCTTTAGCTGTTGATAAAAGACCAATTCATTTTTAATTAAAATAATATCAATTAGTATTAGCTAATGAAAGTTCCNGTCTTACTTCCAAAAATATTTAATTATCCACTAACTTATAATTCAAATTTAACGCAATCTCTAAAACCTGGAGATTTTGTGATTGTGCCATTCGGAAAAAAGAAAGAGGTAGGAGTTATCTGGGATGAAATTCAACCAGTTACCAGAAAAATAAAATTAAAAAATATCGAAAAAAAAATAGATCAAATTACAATTAATACAAATTTAATTAAATTTATAAATTGGTTTTCAATGTACAATATTTCATCAAAAGGCATGGTTTTAAAAATGTGTCTTGGTAATAAGAATAANATTATGAAGAAAGCTGAAGATAAAACAGAAAATAATTTTATTAAGCCTAAAAAATTNATTTTAAACGATGAACAAAAAAAATCATTATTCAAATTGAAAAAGTCTGGGAAAAAGTTTAGCGTTAGCGTATTAAAAGGTATAACAGGATCTGGAAAAACTCTCGTATACTTTGAAAGAATAAAAAATATTATTTCTAATAAAAAGCAAGCCTTAGTATTNTTGCCAGAAATTTTTTTGACAAAGCAATTCGAAGATAGATTTATTGAATATTTTGGATTTACCCCAGCCATTTGGCATTCAAAAATAACATTAAAAAACAAAAGAAAAATTTGGCAAGATGTAATAAAAAATAAAGTTAAATTAGTTATCGGCGCCAGATCAGCTTTATTTTTACCATTTAATAATTTGGGTATTATAATTGTAGACGAAGAACATGACCCTTCTTATAAACAGGATGAAGGATTAACTTATAATGCAAGAGATATGGCCATATCTAGATCCTTTTTCGAAAATATTCCAATTAACCTAATTACTTCAATTCCATCTCTTGAAACATTTAATCATATTTTAAACAAAAAATATAATCTTGCTCTTATTAAAAATAGATATAGAAATTTTCCCCTACCAGATACAAAAATCATTAATTTAAATTTATCAAAATTGAATAAAAATGAATTCATTTCTGATGAAGCTATAAGTTTAGTTAAAAATTATTTAAAACAAAATCAACAAGTATTATTTTTTTTAAATAGAAGAGGTTTTTCTCCACTATTAATTTGTAAAAATTGTGGATATAAACACTCTTGTCCTCATTGCTCAATATATCTAACTTATCATAAATCTCTTAATAAACTTATTTGTCATCATTGTGGATATAAAATTTACAAAGAAAAAAAGTGTAATTTAAAAAATAATTTTTGCGACTTTAAGATGTACGGNCCAGGGGTTGAAAAGATTTTTGAAGAATTAAAAATAAAATTTCCAAAAAAAAAAATTAGTATTTTTTCAAGTGATTTTTTAAATAAAAAAAATCAAACAGAAACTATTATTAAACAGATTGAAAATAATAAAATTGATATTCTTGTGGGTACACAAATGATTTCTAAAGGTTTTAATTTTCCAAAGCTTAATTGTATAGTGGTTGTTGATGCAGATTTTTCTGGCAAAGGTTATGATCTAAGAACCACTGAAAAAAATATACAACTCTACAATCAACTGTCTGGTCGAGCAGGAAGATTTTCAAAAAAGTCCATAATTATCTATCAAACTATTAGCCCACACGATCAGACACTTAAGGAAGTTATATCNAAAGATCCTGAAAAGTTTTTACANAACGAATTAGATTTAAGAAAAAAAAATAGACTCCCACCTTTTTATAGGTTGATAGCTTTAATAATTTCAGCATCATTAGAAGAGGATAGTTTTAGGGGAGCACAGGAAATTAAAAAAAGAATAGTTCATTTNGAAGGGGCAGAAGTGCTCGGACCTGTAAGTTCACCAATTTTTAAAGTAAAAAAAAAGTATAGAACAAGACTTTTAATCAGATCTAAAAATAACGATTTAATTCAAAAAAAATTGGGTAACATTTTACAAAACCTTAAGATATCTAAAAAAATTAAACTTACGGTTGATGTTGATCCAATAAATTTTACTTAATACTAGTATAGTATCTTGAAGAGTTTAAACTCTTGTGATACGAGAATTGATAATTTTCGTTTAAATCAATCAAAATTAAAAATGAGCTCAAATAAATCTTTTTCTTCAGAAACAGCGNTCAGATATGCTCGTGCAATATTTGAATTAGCGCAGGAAAACTCAGAGTTAGATTCTATAGAAAAAAANTTTAAAGATTTACTATTAGTGTATAATTCTAATAAAGAACTAGAAAATTTTGTTAGGAATCCCACTAAATCATTCGAGAATCAAATAGAAGTCNTGAATAAAATTTCAGAACTTATGCAATTTTCAAAATTATTAAAAGATTTTTTAAGTATTTTAGTAACTAAGAGAAGAATATTTTTTTTAAAAAAAATAATTGCAAGCTTTTTAAAATTATCTTCGGAAAAAAGAGGTGAATTAACTGCGCAGTTAATTTCATCTAAAAACTTAANAGCAGAAGAATTAAAAAATATAAGTGATGAATTATCAAAAGTTGTTGGGTCAGAAATTAACTTTGACNATAAAGTTGATCAGAATTTAATTGGAGGTTTCAAAATGCAAATTGGAAGCTTAATGATAGATACGTCTATTAAAAATAAATTAAGTAAATACAAACAAATAATGTTAGAAAATTAATATGCAAATTAATCCCTCTGAAGTAACTAAATTACTTAAAGAACAAATTAAAAAATTTGGTGAAAAAGTTGAAGTTTCAGAGATCGGTAAAGTTCTNTCAGTCGGTGATGGTATTGCAAGAGTCTATGGTCTNGACAATGTTCAAGCTGGTGAAATGGTTGAGTTCGATGATGGATCTAAAGGAATGGCGTTGAACTTAGAAAGCGATAATGTGGGAGTAGTTATTTTTGGAGACGATAGAAAAATTAAAGAAGGTGCGACTGTTAAAAGAACTAAATCTATCGTTGATGTACCAGTAGGAAAAGAATTACTTGGAAGAGTGGTTGATGGACTTGGAAGTCCAATTGATGGAAAATCAAATTTTACTTCTAAAGTAAAAAGAAAAAGAGTCGAAGTCAAAGCTCCNGGAATTATACCAAGACAATCGGTTAANGAACCTATGCAGACAGGATTAAAATCTATTGACACTTTAGTTCCAATTGGAAGAGGACAAAGAGAACTAATTATTGGAGATAGGCAAACTGGAAAAACTGCTGTTGCAATCGANACAATTATAAATCAAAAAGAAATTAATGAGTCTAATGATGAAAAGAAAAAACTATATTGTGTTTATGTAGCTATTGGCCAAAAAAGATCAACTGTAGCTCAAATAACAAAAACTTTAGAAGATGCAGGCGCAATGAAATATACAACTGTAGTTGCCGCAACTTCTTCAGATGCTGCACCATTACAATTTTTAGCTCCGTATACAGGGTGTACTATTGGAGAATATTTTAGAGATAATGGAATGCACGCCTTAATCATTTATGATGACTTATCAAAACAAGCTGTAGCTTACAGACAGATGTCACTATTATTAAGAAGACCTCCAGGAAGGGAAGCTTATCCGGGAGACGTATTTTATTTACATAGTAGATTATTAGAGAGATCTGCCAAATTAAATGAGGCAAATGGTGGTGGTTCTTTAACAGCTTTACCCATTATAGAGACTCAAGCTGGAGATGTTTCAGCTTATATCCCTACAAATGTAATATCTATAACTGATGGACAAATATTTTTAGAAACAGAGCTTTTTAACCAAGGTATTAGACCGGCAATAAATGTTGGTTTATCTGTATCTAGAGTAGGATCTGCTGCTCAAACTAAAGCTATGAAAAAAGTGGCAGGATCAATAAAGTTAGAACTGGCACAGTACCGAGAAATGGCTGCTTTCGCTCAATTTGGTTCTGATTTAGATGCATCTACCCAAAAACTCCTAAACAGAGGTTCAAAATTAACAGAACTACTAAAACAAGATCAATATTCACCTCTAACGGTTGGAGAGCAAGTTGTTGCTGTTTATTCAGGTGTCAAAGGCTACCTTGATGATATTGAGATAAATAAAATAAAAAAATTTGAAAAAGATATAATTTCTAAAATTAAAAATGAAAAACCTGAAATTTTGGAAGATATTAAAAATTCTGGAAAACTTGATGAAGAAGCTGAAAAATTATTAATAAATATTATTGAAGAATATAAAAAAGAAATAAAATAATGCCAACTTTAGATGATTTAAAAAAAAGAATAAAGAGTGTTAAATCTACACAAAAAATTACCAAAGCGATGAAAATGGTTGCTGCAGCTAAATTAAAAAAGGCTCAAGAAAGTGCTGAAAAAGGAAGACCCTATAGTGAAAAAATGCAAAATATAATTTTAAATTTGACTCAATCAATAACTGAAACTGAGAATGCACCAAAACTTCTTATCGGGACAGGGCAGGATAAGACTTATTTATGTGTAGTAATGACTGCAGACAGAGGTTTATGTGGTGGATTTAATTCAAATATTTGCAAATTAGCTAAAAATAATTTTAGGAAAATTTTAAAGGAAGGAAAACAATTAAAAATTATTACTGTTGGATCTAAGGGTCTAGATCAATTAAAAAGAGAATTTAGTGAATTTATTATTAAAAAAATAAGTTTTAAAGAAATAAAAAAAATTAGTTTTAACGAAGCAGATGAAGTTGGAAAAATAATTATCGACCTTTTTAAAAAGAAAGAATTTGATAAATGTTATTTATTCTACAATAATTTCAAAAATGTTATTACGCAAATTCCTCAATCTAAACAAATAATACCGGTAGAAAATGATAAAGACTCTAAAAAAAATAATGAAACTCATTCTTATGAGTTTGAACCGGATGAAGATGAAATTCTAGAGGATCTATTACCTAAAAATATTTCAACTCAAGTTTTTAGAGCTTTTCTTGAAAATGCAGCTAGTGAACAAGGCTCAAGAATGACTGCAATGGATAACGCAACAAGAAATGCCGGGGAGCTAGTTGATAAACTTACAATTAATTATAATCGAAGTAGGCAAGCTGCAATAACTAAAGAACTAATTGAAATTATATCAGGAGCAGAAAGTTTATAATTATGAGCACAAAAGGTAAAATTACTCAATTAATTGGTGCGGTTGTAGACGTAAGTTTTGAAGGTCAATTACCTGAAATATTCACAGCATTAGAAGTTAGTAACAGTGGTAATAAATTAGTATTAGAAGTCGCTCAACACTTGGGTGAAAGTAGCGTTAGAACTATAGCAATGGACTCTACCGAAGGACTTAAGCGTGGTGACGAAGTTTTAAATACTGGATCTCCTATTAGCGTGCCAGTAGGCCCAGAAACATTAGGTAGAATAATTAATGTTATAGGTGAACCTATTGATGAAAAAGGTGAAGTAAAAACAAAAGAAAAATGGCCTATTCATAGGCAGGCTCCAAAATTTACAGAACAATCAACTGAAACTGAAATACTTGTGACAGGAATAAAGGTGATTGATTTATTAGCTCCCTACGTAAAAGGTGGAAAAATTGGTTTATTTGGAGGAGCTGGAGTGGGAAAAACAGTTACTATTATGGAGTTAATTAACAATATTGCTAAGGCACATGGCGGATTCTCAGTTTTTGCCGGTGTTGGTGAAAGAACTCGAGAAGGCAATGATTTATATCATGAGATGATTGAGTCGGGTGTAATTAAAACTGATGGAAAAGGATCAAAGGCAGCATTAGTTTATGGCCAAATGAATGAACCTCCAGGAGCTAGAGCTAGAGTTGCTTTAACAGGATTAACAGTTGCTGAGTATTTTAGAGATAAAGAAGGACAAGACGTATTATTTTTCGTAGACAATATATTTAGATTTACTCAAGCAGGTTCAGAAGTTTCAGCTCTTTTGGGTAGAATTCCATCAGCAGTTGGTTATCAACCTACTCTGGCAACTGATATGGGTAATTTACAAGAAAGAATAACATCAACTGATAAAGGTTCTATTACCTCTGTTCAAGCGATATACGTCCCTGCGGATGATTTAACAGATCCAGCTCCAGCGACATCATTTGCTCATTTAGATGCTACAACAGTATTGTCAAGACAAATAGCTGAACTTGGAATTTATCCTGCAGTAGATCCTCTAGATTCAACTTCAAGAATACTTGATCCTAGAATAGTAGGAGAAGAGCATTATAAAGTTGCAAGAGAAGTACAAAAAAATTTACAAGCTTATAAATCATTACAAGATATTATAGCGATTTTAGGAATGGATGAGTTGTCCGAAGAAGACAAACTTACTGTTGCAAGAGCTAGAAAAATTCAACGTTTTTTATCCCAACCCTTTTTTGTGGCAGAAGTATTTACGGGTTCACCTGGAAAACTAGTTGATTTAGAATCTACCATTAAAGGATTTAGCGCTATTTGCAAAGGTGAATACGACCATCTTCCAGAATCAGCCTTTTATATGGTGGGATCAATTGAAGAAGCAGTAGAAAAGGCAGAAAAAATGGAAAAGGAAACGGCTGCCTAATGTCAGAAAGTTTTAATTTAGAAATAATTAGTCCAGAAAATATAATTTTTAAATCAGATGTAATTGAAGTAACCATTCCTGCTTTTGAGGGTCTGATGAGTATTTTAAAAGACCATATTCCTTTAGTAACTTTTTTAAGACCTGGTTTTATACAAGTAAAAACTAAGGATAGTTCTAAAAAATTTTATATTGAAGAAGGAACAGTAGAATTCACTAATAATCAATTATTGATTTTATCTTCATCAGCAAAAAATTTAGAGTATTTTAAAAAAGATAAAATAAATGAAATGATATTAGATTCTAAAAAAGAAATTAATAATGAAGAAATTTCTGATAAAGAAAGATATATTCTTTCTTACAAAATTGAAACGTTAAATGAGATTAATTTGTAAATTCTTTTAATTCATTAACAATTTTTATATATATATGTTTTTTAAAATCAACGATGACATTTGGTAATTGCTCAACATCAATCCATTTCCAGTCAATAAATTCTGCATGATCTATATTTAAATTAATTTCTTTATCTTCTCCAAGAAACCTTACTATAAACCATTTTTGTTTTTGACCTCTATATTTACCCTTCCAGATCACTCCAACAAGATTTTTAGGAAGTTCATACTCCATCCAATAATCAAGCTCTTTGATAATTTCAATATTTTTTAAACCGGTTTCTTCATATAATTCTCTTTTCATAGCATCCATAAAACTTTCATTTTGTCCAACACCTCCCTGAGGCATTTGCCATTTATTATTAGGATTATCTTTTCTCTTTCCAACAAAAACTTGATTATTTAAATTTAAGACTACTATACCAACGCCTATTCTTAGAGGAAGAATTTCATCAGCCATACTTAGGATTGTAGTAGATTAAGTGCGTATTGTAATTGATTATCTGTTTTAGTGTTAATCTTAAAACTATCATCTATTTCTTCAACTTCAATATCAGGCGTAACTCCTACTTCAGAAATAGATTTTCCTGAAGGTAGATAATATTTTGAGATAGTGAGCCGCATACCTCCACCATTTTTTAGAGGTATTATAGATTGAACTGAACCTTTTCCATAAGTGTTTTCACCAAGAATAATAGCACGTTTATGATCTTTAAGTGCGCCTGCAAATATTTCAGAGGCTGATGCTGATCCGTTGTTAACAATTACGATTATAGGTTTACCCTTTATTTTGTCACCTTTTCTTGCAAAAAATTTTCTAGTCTCACTTATATTTCTTCCTTTTGTTGAAACTATTTCTCCATCATTTAGAAAAAAGTCTGTAATTGCAATTGCTTGGGTTAGTAATCCTCCAGGATTATTTCTTAAATCAACAATGTAGCCAATAGGTTTATTTTTTTTTTCGAAATCTTCGATATTTTTTAATAGTTGTTGATCACTATTTTCATTAAAAGATTTTAATCTTAGATATCCGATTTTGTTTTTCTCTCCAAGAATTTTTGCATCTACAGATTTAACTTCAATAACTTGCCTTTTGATATCAAATTCTATAGCTTTCTTTTTACCTACTCTTCTTACTGTTAATTTTATACTAGTACCAATTGGTCCTCGCATTAATTTTACAGCTTCCATCAATGATTTTCCTTGAACCTGTTCATTATCAATTTTTACTATGTAATCTCCAGCCTTAATTCCAGCTTTAGATGCTGGTGTACCATCAATTGGAGCTATAACTTTCACAACTCCTGACTCCATTCCTATTTCTATTCCCAAACCTCCAAATTCACCTTTAGTGTCAGTTTGCATATTTTTAAACAATTCTGGACTCATGTATGCAGAGTAAGGATCTAAAGATTGAAGTACTCCATTAATAGCTGAGTCCATAACATCTGCTTGGTCTACATCATCCACATAATCATTTTTAATTTTTTCTAAAACCTCTCCAAATAAATCAATTTTTTCATAAAGCGCTTCATTATTTTTAGAATAGGCTAAATTTAAATTAAATAAAAAAAATAAAATACAAATTAATGAAACTTTTTTCATATGATTGCTTCCCCTTTTGGTATTGGCTCAGACCACATTTTTTCCAAGTCATAAAAATTTCTTTTTTCAGGATGAAATATGTGAACAATAATATCTATTGCATCAACTAACTTCCAATCTTTACTATCTTTACCTTCAATTCTACAATCATTTATTCCCAATTTTTTAAGTTTAGTTGAAAGAATTTCAGAAAGTGCTTGCAAATGCCTAGATGATGTTCCTGAAGCAATTATCATATAATCTGCAATATAGGATTTATTTTTAAGATTAATCGAAACAATATTACTAGCCTTATTTTCATTTAAAGTTTTTTCTATAATTTTTTTCATTTCTATTGCTTTCATCAAATGTATCTATTTTAAATACCCTTCCTTATACGAGATGAAGAATATGGCTCGTTGAAGTTTTTAATAAATATTATATTTTTTTTTTCAGATGTTTTATTATAGCAGATTTTTCAGCTTTTTTATTAAATCCTTTTCTAGAAAAAACCACTAATTTACTAAGTTTTAATATCTGCTCCCAATTTTGCCACTTATGAAAATCTATCAGATTGTCCGATCCAATAATTAAAAAAAAACTTGAATTTTTTTTATTTTTTTTTCTTAAATATTTAAGAATATTAATCGTTCTTGAGGATTTCGCTACTTTATCAAGATATTGAACTTTTATCTTTTTATTTTTTTTAAGCACCTTTTTGCACTTTAATATTCTTTCTTTTAAGGAAAAAAAAGCTTTTTTTTTCAATGGATTTTTTTTAGTAATAATCAAATATAACTTATTTAGCTTTAATTTTTGGATACTAGTGATAGAAATTTTAATATGTCCTTTATGTATTGGATCAAAACTGCCTCCAAACAAACCTATAAAATTTTTTTTTGATCTTATCATTTACTTAAGATCTTATAGCTCCTCTGCCAACAACTATATATTTGTATGAGGTCAATTGATTTAATCCAACTGGTCCTCTAGGAGGAAGTTTGTTTGTAGAGATTCCAATTTCACCTCCAAATCCAAATTCTCCACCATCTGCAAATTGAGTTGAGGTGTTATGCATGGCTATAGAACTATTGACACCTTTTAAAAATATTTTAGCTGTTTTTGCATTATTAGTAATTATACTATCGGTATGCATTGTCCCGTATTTTAAAATATGATTAACAGCTTTAGTTACATCTGAAACTGATTTTATAGAAACTTTTGCATCAAGATATTCCGTTTTCCAATCAATCTCTTTTGCAAACTTTAATCTATTGTTAAATAATTTATTGATTTCTTTATCAACTACGACTTGACATCCTGTTGCAATTAATTTTTTTATAATTGGCATGCCGTGAGTTCTTAAAATTTTTGAATTAATCAATACTGTTTCAACAGCTCCGCATATACTTGTTCTTCTCATTTTTGCGTTAACAATAATTTTTTTTGCCATTTTTAAGCTTGCATTTTTATCAACGTAAATATGACAAAGACCTTCTAAATGTCCAATAACAGGTACTTTAGAAAATTTTTGCACTTTTTTCACAAGACCTTTTCCTCCTCGAGGAACAACAACATCAATATATTTTGACATGTTAGATAGTAAATATTTTACAAGTTTTCTACTTTTATTTTCAATGAACTGAACACAATTTTTATCAATATTATTTTTTGTTAAAGATTTTCTAAAAAGGCTAACTAAGATTTTATTAGAATTAAAGGCTTCAGAGCCACCTCTTAAGATGCAGCAATTTCCAGATTTTATACATAAAGCAGCTACGTCCGCAGTTACATTTGGTCTACTTTCATATATTACTCCGATAACACCTATAGGCACGGTTACTTTATTAATTTTAAGTCCATTTGGCCTCTTCCACTTACTTAATGTTTTTCCAATAGGATTCTTAAATTTTATAATTTCATTAATGGATTTTCTCATCCCTTCAATTCTTTTTTCGTTAATAATTAATCTGTCTAGTAAATGTTTTCTTTTGACATTTTTTATGTCTTTTAAGTTTTCTTTCATTATTTTTTTTTTATTTAATAGTAATTCTTTATTGAAAGATTTTAAAACTGATGTGATTTTTTTATCGCTAACTTCGCTAAGTTTTTCAAAAGCTTTTTTTGAATTAATTCCAATATTTTTCAAATATTTCATATTATAATTTTACCATATCATCTTTATGGACAATTTCTGACTTACTTGAATAGCCCAATACACTTTGTATTTGGCCGCTTTGTAAGCCCTTAATTTTATTTATTTCTTTAGAGGAAAAAGAAGATAAACCACGAGCTAAATTATTCTCGTTTGTGTCAACTATTAAAATATTATCTCCTTTACTAAAATCTCCTGAAACTTTTATGATACCCGCAGGAAGTAAACTTTTTCCATTAGATAAAGCTTTGGCCGCACCACTATCTATATATATTTTTGCATTCGAGCTTAATGAACTAACTATCCACTTTTTTCTTGCATCGAGAGTAGATATTTTAGGCTTAAAACAAGTATAATTTTTGTTTTTTAACATTTTGCTAATCGGGTTTAAATTGTTTCCATTAGCGATAAACATGTAGCAGCCTGAATTTACACATATCTTTGCTGCATCTAGTTTAGTAATCATTCCACCAGAGCCATAAGAATTTAATTTTTTTTCAGCTAATTGATAAATTTTTTTATCTATATTGTTTACATTTTTAATTAACTGTTTCTTATTATTTGAATTATTATAAAGTCCATCTACATCTGAAAAAATTATTAAAGTATCTGCGCCTATAATTTGAGATACTCTAGCCGCCAACCTATCGTTATCACCATATTTTATTTCAGCAGTTGCAGTAGTATCGTTTTCGTTGACTATTGGGATAGCTTTTAGCTTAAATAGGTTTTCAAATGTTCTTCTTACATTCAATGCCCTTCTTCGCTGCTCAGTATCATCTGGCGTAATTAAAATTTGGCCTGTTTTAAAATTATGTTTATCAAATAATTTTTGAAACTCTCCAGCAAGGTGTATTTGTCCTAATGAGGCTATTGCTTGACTCATTTCTAATTTAATTTTCTTTTTTTTTATTTTTAAATATTTTTGACCTAATGCAATAGCACCAGAAGAAACTAAAACAATGTCTCTATTTCCTTTATATTTTTTTATATCCTTTATTAAACTATTAACCCATTTTGTTTTAAATTTCCCTTTACTATCTACAACTGTAGAGGAACCAAGTTTTATTACTATTTTTTTTGAATTATTTACTAACATGTTTCAATAAAATTTTTTTTATTTTAAGTAAGTCTTTTTTAGAAAAAATTGAAATTATTTCAAGTTTATTTTTAATTTTATTTTTAAACGTTTTAATTTTTATATCTATATCTTTTTTATCAAATAAATCAGATTTATTGAAAAAAATTATCTCTTTTTTTTTTACTTAAATTTTTATCATAATTTGACAATTCATTTCTAATTTTTTTATAGTTTCCTAATAAATCTTCTTCGGATAAATCTATTAAATGAAGTAAAACTTTACATCTTTCTATATGCCTTAAAAATTTATCACCTAAACCTACTCCTTTATGAGCTCCTTCTACTAAACCAGGAATATCAGCTAGTGTAATTTCTTTATCATCATAGTATGCAACACCCAAATTAGGATCAAGAGTTGTGAATGGATAACTCGCAATCTTTGGCTTAGCTTTAGTTAAGGCAGCCAATAGACTCGACTTGCCAGCATTTGGAAGACCAACTATTCCTATGTCAGCAATAACTTTTAACTGCAACCAAATCCAAAATTCTTCTCCAAGTTTTCCTTTAGTTTTTTTTTTAGGAGCTCTATTTGTAGAACTTTTAAAGCGAACATTTCCTAATCCTCCTTTTCCTCCAGTCGCGATTAAATATTTTTCATTATTTTTTACAAAATCGTAAATCAATGTGTTATTGTCTTCCTCATATATTTGTGTCCCAACTGGAACTTTAATAATTAAATCTTCTCCTCCCGCTCCAGTTTTATTTCTTTTACTTCCGTCTTGACCTTTTTCAGCTTTAAAATGTTGAGAGTATCTAAAATCAATTAATGTATTTAAGTTTCTTTCAGAGACAAATATAACAGATCCTCCATTACCTCCATCACCACCATCTGGACCTCCATACTCAATAAATTTCTCTCGCCTGAAACTTGCTGAGCCAGAACCACCATTACCTGCTTTAATATAGATTTTTGCTTGATCTAAAAATTTCATTTGGATTTTAAATAACTTAAGTTATTTTATGCTTGATTGGGGATAACAGAAACAAATGTTCTATTTAGTTTTGTTTTTTTAAATTTTACTTTTCCTTTTATGAGAGAAAATATTGAATGATCTTTCCCAATTCCAACATTTTTACCTGGGTGAATTCTAGTACCTCTTTGTCTAACTATAATATTTCCTGGTATTACCATTTGGTTACCATATTTTTTAACCCCAAGACGTCTACCTTTACTATCTCGGCCGTTTCGCGATGATCCACCTGCTTTTTTTGTTGCCATTATTAGTACCTATTACTTTTTAATACCTTTTTTAACTTCTTTAACTTCTTTCTTTTTTTTACTTTTAACGTCTGCCTTTACCTGTTTAATTTTTACTTTTGCTTCGGCTATGACTTTTCCATCCTTAGAAAGAATTTTTGTAATTTGGATTTTTGCGTGTCTTTGCCTATGTCCGTTTTTCTTTCGTGAATGTTTTCTTCTTCTTTTATGAAAAACTAAAATAGTTCTATCTTTAACATTTGCTAATAATTCTGCTTCTACCACTGCTCCATCTATATTAGGATTTCCAACTTCAGTATTTTTATTATCATTCAAAAGTAAAACATTTTTAAACTTAATAGTTTTACCTTTTTCAGCATCTAGCTTTTCAATCTCAAGTATTTTACTAGCTGAAACTTTATACTGTTTTCCTCCAGTTTCTATTATTGCAAATGACATAAAATAAGTTCCTTTAAATTTAAGGCAATATAGCTTGAAAGATGATCAAGTCAAGATTTATGAGGTTAAAATTTGTCTTTTAAATTACGTAATTTCTCAAAAATAAGTTCTTCAGGAGAATTATTCATTTTAAGTACATTTTTAATAGATTCATTACCACATCTAAGAAAAATATTTGTATTCAACTCTTCTTTTAAGGAGATTGGAATTGTAGGTAATTTCTTATTTTTTCTTTCATTAATCCAATTTAATTTTTTTAATAATAGCTTATTATTTTTTTCATATTTTAAACAAAAATCTAAATTTTTTTTAGTGTACTCGTGCCCACAGTATATTTTTGTATCTGCGGGTAAATTTTTTAATTTATTTAAAGAGTTGAACATTTGTTTATACGTGCCTTCAAAAATTTTTCCACAACCTAAAGAAAATAGCGTATCTCCAGTGAAAACTATTTTTTCATCTTT
>NHHT02000015.1 GCA_002170875.2 Pelagibacteraceae bacterium TMED170
TAAATTTAATTTTTTTAGTTTGTTCATCTAATTCATACATTGGATAATCAACAATCCAACAAAACGCAAATTGATCTTCATTTATCAAATTTAAATCTCTGGCAATTTTATCTCTGGCAATTGACAATATTTTTTCTATTTCATTAATCTTACCACAAGCCAAAAATATACTATCACCTACTTCTGCTTGGCAAATCTTCATTATTTCTTTTAGAGACTCTTCGCTAAAAAATTTTCCTACTGGGCCTTTTCCAGTAATTTTATTATCTTTTTCAATTGNAAAATAAGCTAAACCGGAGGCACCTTGTTCTTTTGCCCATTTNTCAATATTATCAAAAAAACTTCTGGGTTTATCTTTTGTATTTTTTGTAACAATACATCTAGATTTAGAGCCTGATTTAACTAATTTTTTAAATATATCAAATTTAACATCGTCTCTAGTAAAAATATTTGTGATATCATGAATTAATAATGGATTTCTTAAGTCAGGTTTATCAGTACCATACNTGGACATGGTTTCTTTGTAAGAAATTCTAGGAAATTTATCATGGGGTATTTTCTTTGACGAAAATTTCTTAAATAAATTTATCATTAGCTTTTCTACAACAGAAAAAATATCTTCTTGTTCAATGAAAGACATTTCTATATCTAGNTGATAGAATTCGCCTGGACTCCTATCAGCCCTTGNATCCTCATCTCTAAAACATGGAGCAATTTGAAAATATCTATCAAATCCCGAAACCATAATTAATTGTTTAAATTGTTGTGGAGCTTGAGGTAAAGCATAAAATTTTCCTGGATTTAATCTACTCGGAACTAAAAAGTCTCTAGCTCCTTCAGGACTTGAAGATGTCAATATTGGGGTTTGAAATTCTAAAAAACCTAATTTTATCATTTCACCTCTTATGTAAGAAATAACTTTAGATCTTAAAATAATATTTTCATGTACTTCCTTTCTTCTAAGATCTAAGAATCGATACTTTAATCTAATATCTTCAGGATAATCGTGTTCACCGAAGACTGGCATTGGTAACTCGTTGGCATGTGAAAGTATTTTAATGGACTGAATGTTAATTTCAATTTTTCCAGTTGGTANCTCTAAATTTTCTGTTCCCTTTTCCCTTTTTACTACTTTACCTAATACAGTTATAACTGACTCCGGTTTCAATTTTTCTAATGTAGAAAAATTTTCATTATTATTTTCTATAACACATTGAGTTATGCCAAAATGATCTCGTAAATCTATAAAAAGTAAATTTCCATGATCTCTTTTTCTATGAATCCAACCAGACAGAGTAACATTTTTNTCCGTAAATTTTTCATTTAATTCTCCNCAATGATTTGATCTGTATTTATTCATTTGTTTAATACTTGTTTAATTAAGTTTATATTTATAGATTTACCAGTNGTTAAAGAAGCCATATCAATATCTTTAATAAATTGAAATATTTTTTCATAGGATCGGTCTACATTCTTTAAAATATACTCTAATAATTTTATATTAACTTCAATTTGTTTATCAGAAAAGGANTTAGTTATAATTACTCTTAATAAATCGTCTGTAGGTAANTTTATCCCTAAACTCGTAAAACCATCTAATCTTGATTTTAAATCTTTGAGATTAATTNACATTTTCTTAATAGGTTCAATTGAATTTATAACAATTGATTTATTAGTTTGAGAAATTTGATTCAGTGCAGTNTATAAAAAATTCTCATCAATATTATTTGAGTAGTTATCTATGAGTAAACAATCTTTAGTTTCTAAATTATTTAAGACTTTTACATTAAAATCTTTTGCGTCTATTAACAATATTTTGATTTTATTATATAGAATATTACCTAAATGAGTTTTTCCACATCCATGTGGACCAAATATATTAATATTCTTACTTGGCCAATTTGGNCAACTTTCAATTAATTTATATGCTGTAAAGTTACTGGAAGAAACATAAAAATCTTTTTCATTATATGTTGTTTTAAATGGGAACTTAAAAGTCAGTTGACTCATATTAAATTAATTTTAATTTCCAAGAATTATTCNATATTTCGATATTAATTCCGTTTTCAGCTAATTTTTCTTTCATCTTATCAATTTTGCCTAAATATTTTATTTTAACTTTAGCATAATCTTTACTAAGTTCTAATACATAATAATTTTCAATTAAATCAATTGTATTTAATTTTGATTGTAATCTAAGTAGATCATTATCTTTTTTTAAGTCTAAAATTATATTTACAAAGGAAGGGGTCCTAACATCAATTAAATTTTGAACTTTTAATATTTCTTCTATTTCAATTTTTATTTTTTTAATAGAATTTTCATAATTAGACTCTTGATCCTCTCCAGTTTTATTAAAACTAATATTTTTAACAATTTTTTTATTTGAAATTTTACCTTTTAAAAAAAATTCTATTTTTTTATTTTTAGGTTTNATTAACAAAAAAATATAATCTTTTACATCGTATACTGATAAAATTTTATCAATNTTAATNGACTCTAAATTTTCCTTATTTTTATTTAAAAAATCTATATCATCTAAATTTTCAGAAGGTAAAATATATTCTATTAATTCCTTGTTTAATTTCTGATTCCAATTATTGTAAAAGTAATTATCTGTAAAAAGAAAAAAATTTTCTTCCTCAATTAAAACTGGATAAATTATTAGAGAAGTTTCAGAAATATCTGCATATAAAAAATTTTTAGAATAAAAAAAATTTCTTAACTTATTGGTATCAAAAGTTATATTATAAATATTTTTGTTTTTATCTTTGATAGATTTATTCTCAATTATTTGATAGTTTAAAATAAGTTTTTTTATTTCATTTAAACTAATATTAGAAAGACTTTTAATGTCTTTAGATTGGAGTATTTTATTTACTAACCTATTAAAACTCTCTTGTATTGCTATATCCAGTAATTGTTCTTTATTTAAGTTTTTTTCATTAGTTACAATAATATTATCAACATAAAAAATATTATCTTTTGATAAAACATTTCCAGTTTTAATTAAAAATACTATTATGATAATAAATAATAAGATTTTATTCATATTTTAATAAATTATCATTTTCTTAATGGAAAAAACAAAAAATACTTATAAAAAAAGTGGGGTCAATATAGCCCTTGCGAATAATTTTGTTAAACACATAGCTAGAATTTCAAAAAAAAACGTCANAAAAAAGNGTAAAACTGCTGGTTCAGACAATATAGGTGCTTTTGGCTCAATTTATGACATAAGCAAAATGAGAATTAAAGATCCTTTAATAGTTTCTTGCACAGATGGCGTCGGCACCAAATTAGAGNTAGCAAACAAATTTAAAAAATTCGATACAATTGGTATTGATTTGGTTGCAATGAGTGTAAATGATCTAATTGTTCAAGGAGCTAAACCTTTATTTTTTTTAGATTATATAGCTGTAGGAAAATTAAATTTAAGAAAAATAAAATTAATTCTAAAAGGAATAATAAAAGGATGTAAAATTTCAAATTGCCAGTTGATTGGTGGTGAAACAGCTGAGATGCCAGGTACTTATGAAAAAGATAAATTTGATTTNGCTGGATTTTCTGTAGGAATAGTTTCAAAAANAAAACTTATTAATAAAAACAATATTAAGAATAAAGACGTGATATTAGCAATACCTTCTTCTGGGATACATTCTAATGGGTATTCTTTAGTAAGAACTTTATTAAAAAGAAAAATTATATCAAAAAAATTAAAATTTGAGTTANTAAAACCTACTAAAATTTACGCTAAAGAGATTTTGAAACTAGCTGAAAAAAAATTAATTAATTCTGCATCTCATATAACAGGAGGTGGACTTATTGAAAACATTGAAAGATCAGTTCCAAAAGAATATTCAATAAATGTTGATTTATCAAAGATTAAAATAAAACCAATATTTACTTGGCTTAAAAAACATAATTTATCTGACCAAGAAATGTTAAAAACTTTTAATTGTGGTGTTGGATTTTGTTTAATTGTCGAAAAAAAAAATGTATTTAAAATTAAAAAATATTTTTCAAAAGAGTATTTACCTTATGAGATTGGATCTATATCTAAAGAAAATAAAAGAATAAATTTAATTAACAATATTAAATGGTAAAAAAGAATTGTTGTGTTTTTATATCAGGTAAAGGGACCAATCTGTTAGCTTTAATACGAAGCTCAAGATCCTATAATTTTCCCATTAATATAAAATTAATTATTTCCAATAGAAAGAATGCAAAAGGAATATTGTTAGCAAAGAAATTTTCTATACCATTCAAAATAATAGATCAAAAAAATAAACTAAATGAATTAGAAGTAATTAACGAATTGAAAAAAAATAAAATTTCTATAATTTGTCTTGCTGGCTACATGAATATTCTTCCAAAAAAATTTATTAAAGGTTTTAATGGTAAAATTATTAACATCCATCCTTCATTGCTTCCAAAGTATAAAGGTTTGGACACCTTCTCAAGAGTATTAAAATTCAAAGAAAAATCTACTGGTTGCACCGTTCATTATGTAAATGAAAAACTAGACTCAGGGAAAATAATCCTAAAAAAAAAGATTTTCATTTCTTCAAAAGATAATAAAGAGACTTTAAAAAAGAAGGTTCAAAAAAAAGAGTATTTAGCCTTCTCTGAAGCTATATTTAAAATTTACAATTAATTTACTCTTTGAAAAAAAAATTTATTTCTTTCTTTGCGTTATCGACCGAGTCCGAGCCATGTACAGAATTTTTATCAATTGATATTCCATAAAGTTTCCTAATTGTGTTTGCTTCTGCATTTTTTGGATCAGTAGTACCCATCAACTCTCTATTTAATAATACTGCATTTTTACCCTCTAAAATCATCACTACTATCGGCCCGGAGGAAAGATATGCACAAAGATCATCATAAAAAGGCTTAGATTGATGAACTTTATAAAATTCTGCTGCCTCCTCTTTGGTGATATGTATCTTTTTATCTTTTTTAATCTGTAAATTATTTTTAGTGAATATCAATTTTATTTCTTCAACTATATTCCGTTCAACTGCATCAGGTTTAATTATAGATAAAGTTTGCTCCGTATTACTCATAATTTTCTTCTATTAAATGATTTAATAATCTTACGCCAAATCCAGTAGCTCCTCCTGAATTTAAAGCTCCACCATATTTTGAGAAAGCCATACCTGCAATATCTAAATGGGCCCATGGAGTTTTATTTAAAATAAATCTTTGTAAGAACTGAGCGGCAGTTGTCGATCCTGCTCCACCAACATAATTTATATTTTGCATGTCAGCATTTTTTGAATTCATAAGCTTATCATAATTTTTATGAAGAGGCATTCTCCATAATTTTTCCTCTACTTTTTTACCAGCATTTAAAATTTGATTGGATAGGTTATCATCATTTGAAAATAGTCCAGCATATTCCGATCCTAAACTAACTATAATGGCACCTGTTAAAGTAGCTAAATCAACTATAAATTTTGGTTTAAATTTTTTTTCCGTAAAAGTTAAAGCATCAGCCAAAACTAATCTTCCTTCTGCATCTGTGTTCAATACTTCTATGGTTTTACCGCTATACGATTTAACAATATCTCCAGGTCTTTGAGCAATTCCACTTACCATATTCTCAACAAGCCCTACAACACCAACAGCATTAATCTTTGCTTTTCTTAACGCTAAATTTTTCATTAAACCAACTACAGCAGCAGAACCTGCCATATCATAAGTCATGTCTTCCATAAATTTTGCAGGTTTTAATGAATATCCGCCAGTATCAAAAGTAACTCCTTTTCCAACAAATGCTAAAGGTTTAGAATTATTTTTTGCCCCGTTCCATTCCATTGTTACAAGATATGATCCTCTGATACTTCCCATACCTACACCAAGCAATGCATTCATACCCATTTTTTTTAATTTTTTTTCATCATATATAGTTACTTTTAAACCATCTTTTCTAAGAGAATTTAATCTTTTAGCATATTCATCTGGATGAAGAATGTTCCCTGGCTCAGAAACTAAATCTCTTGCATAAAAAGTTCCTTGTTCTAAAGCTTTAAATTTTAATTGATTTTGAGTTGAGGGTTTATTTTTATTTCCCATTACATTTATAGAAATAATTCTTGTTTTCTTTTTTGTTTTATATTTTTGGAATTCATAAGATTTTAATTTTAGTCCATGAAGAAAATAACCTATAAAGTTATCATATTTAGCTGTTACGCTATCTGTGTTTATAAAGTACTCACTATTCTTTCCATAGTTTACTCGTCCATAAAATTCAGCACCTAAATTTTCAATATCAAAGCTCTTTAAATTTTTTTTGATTGAGATTAAAACTATCTTTTTTTTTGAGTTGACCTCAAAAACAAACATATTTTTTTTCAAATCATTGGTTTTTAATAAATCATTTATGTAAGAAAACTCTGAGCTAGAAAGGTGTTTATTTAAACCTTTAATGTTGAATTTTTCATCTGCAAATAAAACTATATTAGATGAAGATTTGCTGCTTGCTTTGTTTGAATAGTTAATTTGAATAGACATAAATTTTTAAATACTCTCTAATAGAGCTGAGTGGTATATATGACCAATTATATCATATTTCAATTGAAAATATACCATTGTGTACTATCATAGGTTGAGTTTTGTCAAAAGTTGATTTAATTATATATATCAAATTTTCATGCTTAAAAATAAAATTTATAAATACTTTACTATTGAAATATTTAAAACATTTTTTACTATTTTATTTGCCTTTACAGCTATAGCATGGACCGTTAGAGCGGTTAATTTCCTAGATTTAGTAGTTGAAAATGGCCATTCTATTAACACTTATCTTTTATTTTCTCTACTTAATGTGACAAATATCGTCACCAAATTTATACCTTTAACGTTCCTTTTGTCATTAATTATTGTAATTCAAAAATTTGAAAGACAAAACGAACTTATAATTTTATGGACTACAGGATTAAATAAAATAAGGTTAGTTAATTTATTTTTTAAAATATCTTTATTGATTCTTTTAATTCAACTTATATTTGCTGTTTTTATAACTCCTAATTCTCTAAATAAATCAAGATCATTAATAAAATTATCTGATCTTGCGTCAATTTCATCTGTAATTAAAATTAATAAATTTAGTGACTCTTTTGAAGACGTTACATTTTTTGTAGAAAACATAAATAGTAATAATGAACTAGAAAACATTTTTATTAGAGATGAATCTAATACTTTTAAAGGTTTAATAAATGACTCTTCCGACTCTTCAAATACAACAATAATTGCCAGAAGTGGTCTAGCTTCAAGTGATAGATTAGTTTTGTATGATGGCATGATTCAAACAGAAAATAAAAATGGAAATATAAATAATGTAGAGTTTAAAAAAACTCAACTTTTAATAGATCCATTGTTGCCTCGTACAATTACACAGCCAAAGTTACAAGAAACTTTTACTTCTAGTTTAATTCAATGTGTTGCAGATAAAAGTGATCAAGAAAACTCTATTAAGAGACTTAATTGTCCACAATCAAATTTAAAAAAAGAAATTATAGAAACCTTGTCTAGAAGAATTGGTATGCCTATTTATATTCCACTTATTTCTTTAATTTGTTCTTTTTTACTTATTTTTGCTAAAGAAGAAAAAAATAAATTTTATAATAAATATATTTACTTTACGATAGGATTCTCTTTATTAGTCGCAGCAGAAATACTTGTAAGGTATTCTGGATTCTCTTTTTTAAATACTATTTTGTACTTCTTGCTACCCATAGTTTTAATTCCTATAGTTTATTTAATTTTACTTCAAAAATTAAAAATGGAAAAAATAAGTTAATGAATAAAATTATTACTAATCACCTAGTTTTAAATTTTTTAAAAATAATATTGAATGTAATTTTTATTTTTATTTGTTTAGGTATAATATTGAACTTATTTGAAGAAATAGAATTTTTTAAAAATTTAGACGTAAACATAAGTCTTCCCTTTTTACTTACTTTAATGTTTATACCAAATCAAATTATCAACTTACTTCCTTTTATAATATTTTTTGCAGCAATGTGGTACTTAACTTCGATTAAAGAGAAAAAAGATTTATTGTCTCTGAAAGTATTTGGTTACTCTAATATTAAAATTGTTTTTATCTTATCTACAACAGCATTTTTATTTGGAGTTTTAATATTACTTGCAATCAATCCCGTTACATCCTTTATGATAAAAAGTTATGAAAAAACAAAGGCTATCTATGCTAAAGATATTGATCACTTAGTAACAATAAATAAAAATGGTGTTTGGATAAAAGAAACTAAGGAAGACAATTATACAATTACATTTGCTCAAAAGGTA
Source organism: Pelagibacteraceae bacterium TMED170 (assembly GCA_002170875.2). The sequence goes on from NHHT02000015.1 coordinate 8,317, forward strand.
AAAAATAACTTCTTATATAATGTAACAATTTATAAACTTTCATCGAAAAATAAGATGCTTGAAAGAATTGACAGTGATAAAGTAGACGTTTCCAATAATTTATGGACATTAAATAATGCGAAAATTTACAATCCTAGCGTTGAAAATCAGTACATAAATAAAGATATTTATAATTTAAAGTCTAATTACAACATTGATAAGATAAATTCTTTATATAAAAATTTAGATACAATATCTTTTCTGACTTTAGTTACAGAGTATCAATCACTAAATGAAAGAGGATACAGTAAAACTCTTTTAAATGAAAAATTAAATATTTTTTTTTCTTTACCAATTTTTTTACTCTTAATGGTGGTATTGGCATCAATTTTCACTTTAGGATCTGTGAACCAAAAACAAAATATTTATTATATCTTTATATCCATAATTACTTGTGTCGTAGTTTATTACTTTAAAGATCTCTCGATTGCTCTAGGGCAAACTAATAGAGTTTCTTTAACTTTAGCTGTTTGGATGCCTATAATTGCAATTACATTATTTTGTTCAATTGGAGTTTTACAAATAAATGAAAAATAATTATTTTTACGCAATACTGCTTTTAGCTTTTTTTAATTACAAATTTTTATCTGCAAATGAATTGAAAATTAATTCTACTGAAATAAATGTAGATAATAATTCAAAAACTATAATTCTAAAAGGTGCTGTTAATGCTGTTGATGAAAAAAATAATAAAATTTTTTCTGAATTTGCAAAATATAATAAAAAGAAAAAAATATTAAATACTTCTGGTAAAACAAAAATTATTACCTCTGAAGGTTTTATCCTAGATGGACAAAATATTACTTTTGACAATACAAAAAAAATAATTTCTTCTAATTATGACTCTATTATTGTTGATAAAGAAGGAAATAAAATTTTTTTAGAAATGTTTAATTATATAATTGAAAAAAATATGTTTTTCTCGAAAGGTAACATTAAAATTTTAGATACTAAAAATAATAATTATAAATTTTCTGAAATATATATAGATGAAAAAAAGAATAAGATCGTTGGTTCTGATGTCAAAATGTTTTTAAATCAAGAAGATATTAAGATTAATGAAAAAAACGAGCCTAGATTATTTGCAAACAGCATAACATTGACTGGAAATCAAAGTGAGCTAAGCAAAGGAATTTTTACTTATTGTAAAAATAGAGAAAATCAAGCATGTCCTCCATGGAGTTTACAAGCAGAAAAAATAAAACATAACGCTTCAAATAAAACTATATATTACGATAATGCTGTATTAAAAGTTTATGATTTTCCAATATTTTATTTTCCTAAATTTTCTCATCCCGATCCCACAGTAAAAAGAAGATCGGGTTTTTTAAACCCTAGTTTAACTGATAGCTCAAATATTGGAGCTGGATTATCAATTCCTTATTTTTGGTCTATAGCTAAAGACAAAGATCTTACAATAACTCCAAGATATTATGTAAGCGGCTATCCTCTATTTTTAACTGAATATAGACAAGACTTTAAAAATTCATATTTAATCTTAGATTCAAGCTTTACTAAAGGTTATAAAAAAACCTCAAATACAAAACTTGCTGGATCAAGATCTCACTTTTTTTCAAGATTTGATATGAATTTAATTGATGAAAATTTAAAGACAAGTAATATTGAAATCAATCTACAAGTACTATCTAACGACACCTATTTAAAAGTACATGATATTAATACTGAATTAGCTGACAGTAGCTACGGGGTTTTAGAAAATACTTTTAATTATAATTATCAACACGAAGATCTCTTTTTTTCTTCCACGGTAAGTGCTTATGAAAATCTTACAATTGTTGATCGTTCTAAATATGAATATCTATTGCCTTATATAAATTTTGAAAAAAATTTAGTAACTAGTCCTAAGTATGGATTTTTAGATTTAGCATCTCAAATAAAAGTAAGAAATTATGATGTAAATAAACAAACTGAATTTTTAGTTAACGATTTTAATTGGAAATCTAACAGGTGGATAAGTGATTTTGGGTTTGAAAATCAATTATTAGGAAGTTTAAAAACAGTAAATTATAACGCAAAGAATGCCTCTGAATTCAAAACAGAAGATACAAATACTGAAGTCTCTGGTGTAGTTGGATACCTTGGTAAATTAAATCTAAACAAAAAAAATGTTAAAAATAAAGATAATTATTTCCTTACACCAAAATTTCTTTTACGATACGCGCCAGGTCATATGAGAGACATAGATGGTGGAAGGCTTAAATATACTAATCTATTTAAATTAAATAAAGTTAACGAATTTGACGTATTAGAGAATGGGCTTAGCGCGTCACTAGGTTTTGATTTTAAAAAGAATAAAATAAAAGATGACGGATCACTTGATCAAGAAAAATTTAGTTTATCTATGGGTCAAGTTATAAATGCAGAGGAAAATATGGACATGCCATCAAGTACATCATTAGATCAAAGATTTTCAGATCTGGTTGGGGAATCAAGATTCAGATTCAACGATAGTACAAAATTTAAATATGACTTTTCTATAGACCAAAGCTATAAGGATATAAATTATAGTGAAATAGGTGCTGACATTAATTTAAATGATAATACGATATTTAACATTAGCTATCTAGAAGAAAAAAATCATATTGGACAACAGGAATATATTAAATCAGACATTAATTTTGAAATAGGGGAATCTAACTCATTAGCATTTTCAACAAAAAGAAATTTATTAACTAATTCAGCTGAATTTTACAATTTAAGTTATGAATATATAAATGATTGTTTAAGAGCTGGACTTGTTTTCAGAAGAGAATTTTATACCGATAGAGATATAGAGCCTGAGAATTCATTAATGTTTAAAATATCAATTATTCCTTTTGCAAATATAAATTCTCCTAAAGTAAGCAGATGAAAAAGAAAATTTTTATAGGTTATTTATCATTCTTTTTTTTAATATCGTCTACAAGTAGTCTTTTAGCAAAAATAAATAATACAATTATTGCTAAAGTAGGTTCAGAAATTATTACAATTCTAGATGTAGAAAATGAGATAAAAATTCTTCTTATTATAAACAATGAGTCTATTACGCAAGAAAATATTAATAAAACAAAAAAAATAGCAATTAAATCATTGGTTCAAAGATTAATTAAAAAAAATGAGATTATCAAATATAAAATAGATCAGTACAGTGAAAAAGATTTATTTAATTATCAAGTTAATATTGCTAAATCACTTAATATTAATCAGGAAGACTTAATAGAAATTTTTAAAAATAATGGTTTAAAATATTCTGATTTTTTAGAGTCAAAAAAAACAGAATTACGATGGAACACATTAATTTTCTCATTGTATAAAAATCAAATTGGAATTAACCCTTTAGAAATTGAAAATGAATTAAATTTAAAATTAAATAATAAAATTGAAACTAAAAAATACAAACTTTCAGAAATAGAAATAAAAAATAAAGGAGAAAATAATAAAAGTATTTTAGAAAATATTTATAAAATTATAAAAAATGAAAGCTTTGAAAGTGCAGTAAAAAAATTTAGTGTATCAACATCGGCCTTAGATAGTGGAAATATTGGATGGTTCGATGAAAGTACTCTTTCACCCGTATTAAAAAATGAACTAAGTAAATTAAAAAAAGGACAAGTAAGTAAACCGGTAAATAATTCAGAGTCAATTACGATTCTTAAAATTCAAGATATAAAAATAATTCAAAATCAAAATCCTGATTTAGAAAAACTTAAAGCTCAAATAATTCAAGAAAAGAAACAAGCAAAATTAAATTTTTTTTCAAGATCCCATTTTTCAACTGTTGAAAATACCTTATTAATCAAATTTTTATGAAAAACTTAATTGCAATAATCTCTGGTGAACCCAATAGTATAAATTCTGAAATTATAAGTAAAGTTTGGAAAAATTTAAACAAAAATTTAAAAAAAAAAATTTTTGTAATTGGAAATTTTCTTCTACTAGAAAACCAATTAAAAAAAATAAAATCACCTATTAAAATTAAAAAAATTAATACTTTTAAAGAATTAAGTTTAAAAGGTCCCTCTAATCAACTAAAAATTCTAAATATAAAATTAAAGTTTAAAAATTCATTTAATGTAGACTTAAAAGAAAATTCACAATATGTATTAAAATCTATAAATTTAGCTAACGATCTTGCTAACAAAAATAAAATTAGAGGTTTTATTAACTGTTCTATTGACAAAAAAAATGTTTTTAAATCGAGTAATCAAGGAGTAACTGAGTATTTAGCTAATAAAAATAATATAAAAAATTTAGAAGTAATGATGATTTATAATAAAAAATTGTCTGTAGTACCAATTACAACTCATATAAATGTAAAAGAAATATCAAAAAGTCTTCACAGGGAACTAATAGTAAAAAAGGTCAAAACTCTTAATAAATACTACTTTAAAATTTTTAAAAAGAAACCTTTGATTGCAATATTGGGGTTAAATCCGCATAACGGAGAACTAAGAACTAATACTGAAGAAAAAAAAATAATTTTACCGGCAATTAAAAAATTAAATAAACTTAATATTCGAGTTTTAGGCCCCTTTTCCGCTGATACAGCTTTTGTTGATAGCAAAAAGAAAAAAGTTAATGTTATAGTTGGAATGTATCATGATCAAGTCTTAACTCCTTTTAAAGCTTTATATAACTTTGATGCTATTAACATTACATTGGGATTAAAATACTTGAGAGTTTCGCCTGATCATGGAACTGCAAAAGATATTATAGGATTAAATAAAGCTAATCATTTGAGTTTAATGAACTCGATTAAATTTCTTACAAAACATACCTTATGATTAAACCTAAAAAGTCCTTAGGTCAAAATTTTTTAATAGATAAGAATATAATTAATAAGATTATTTCTTCAGGAAAAATAAAAAAAGAAAATGTTATTGAGATAGGCCCAGGTACTGGTAATTTATCTAAAAATTTAATTAATACTGATTGTAAGAGTTTAACTCTTATCGAAAAAGACTCACATTTAGCTAATGAAATTAAAAAGAATAAAATTTTTAAAAAGAAAACAAATATTTTAATTCAAGATATTTTAAAGTTTGATTTAGAAAAAAAAATTAAAACTAATAGTATTATTTTTGGAAACCTCCCCTATAATATTTCAACTAAAATTTTAACAAATTTAATTAAGTTTAATGTTTGGCCACCAAAATATAAAAGATTAGTACTAATGTTTCAAAGAGAGGTTGCCGATAAAATTATGGCAAAATCAAATACTGAAGATTACGGTAGATTAGCAGTTTTAACTCACCTTAGACTCAAAATAGTCAATCATTTCAAAATATCTAAAAATTGCTTTTTTCCAAGACCAAAAGTCGATTCTAGTTTATTAGTTTTTGAACCTATATTAAATAAAAAATTTAAAATTAAAAATATTAATAGCGTGGAGTATATTACAAGAATATTATTTTCTAACAAAAGAAAAATGATTAATAAAGGATTCAATAAATTATTTAAAAATTATACAAGTATAGCAAAAGAAATTAAAATTGATTTATCTTCTCGCCCCAGTCAATTAAGTTTTGACGAGTATTATAAAATAGCTGAATCTTTTGAAAAAAAATTTTTTAGTTAGAATTTAAAGAATTATTCTTACTTAATTTAATTATATTCTCAATTTGTTTGAAACAACTTTCAAGGTTGTCGTTAATAATTACATAATCGTAGTCATGCCAATGAACGATGTCCTTGCTATATGATTCGAGTCTTTTATTCACTATTTCTGTTTTATCTTGATTTCGGCTAATTAATCTTTTTTTTAATTCTTGTTTATTTGGCGGTAATATAAAAATTTTTATCAAATTTAATTCTTTGAATTTTGACAACTGTTGAGTACCCTGCCAATCAATATCAAATAAAATATCATTTTTTTTATCTAAAATACTTTTGACTGATTTTTTTGTCGTTCCATAATAATTTTCAAAAATTTTAGCATACTCATAAAATTCATTTTTTTTTATTAAGTTTTTAAACTCATTTTTACTTACAAAAAAATAATCGACGCCATCAATTTCATTTGTTCTTGGTTTACGAGTAGTGTGAGATACTGAGATTTTAAAGTTTTGATACTTTTGTTGAATTTTTTTAGTTATCGTAGTTTTTCCAGCGCCGGAGGGTGATGAGAGTATAACCATTATACTGCCACCTTTATTTTTCATTTTAATTTTTTATCAAATTATTGTGTCGATTTACTCTCAATAAATTTAATAGCGTCTCCAACTGTTAGTATTTTTTCAGCTTCGCTATCCGAAATTTCTGAACCAAACTCTTCTTCGAATGCCATAACTAGCTCTACTGTGTCTAAACTGTCAGCACCTAGGTCATCAATAAAACTTGCTTCATCTGTTACTTTTTCCTCTTCAACACCAAGGTGATCTGCTACTATTTTTTTAACTTTTGTATTTATATCTTTTGACATGTAATTCCTATTTTATGATTAAGCTTATTTTTTCTTCTTAAATTATTCGATAAGATTGTCAAGCCATATACATACCTCCATTAACATGAATTGTTTCACCAGTGATGTAATTAGACTGATCTGATGCCAAAAAAGCCACACAATTAGAGACATCTTCTCCCGAACCTAGATCTCCAGATGGTATTTTTGATATAAGTAATTTTTTGAATTCTTCGTTAATTTTATCTGTCATCTCTGTTTTAATAAATCCTGGAGATACACAATTAATGTTAATTTTTTTTTTTGCGTATTCGGTGGCTAAACTTTTAGTGAATCCAATTATGCCAGCTTTAGATGCAGCGTAGTTTGCTTGCCCAACGTTTCCTGTATGACCGACAATTGAAGTAATATTTACTATTTTACCCTGTTTGTTCTTAAGCATCTTTTTGATAGCAAATTTACACATTAAAAAAGTTGAAGTAAGATTAATATCAATCACATTTTTCCAATCTTTTTCGGTAAGTCGTATTGAAATATTATCTGAAGTGATACCTGCATTATTTACTAAAATATCTAATCCGTTTAATTCTGAACAACAACTTTCCATAAACTCCTCTATCTTCGAATGATTATCTAAACTAAATTTTTTTACTTTAATCTCTGGATAATTTTCCTTAATCTTATTTAATTTTTCTGAATTTGTTCCAGTTGCAATTATATTTGCTCCTAAGTCACTGAATTTTTTTATTAAAGAACCCCCTATTCCTCCTGTCGCACCAGTAACAATTATTTTTTTATTTTTTAAATTCATTTAAATATATTTTTAATATCTTCAACTGAGTTTACACTGTTTGAAGTTGCATTTTTTATAATTCTTTTTATCAAACCAGATAAAACTTTTCCAGGGCCAATTTCAATAAATTCACTCACACCATTATTCGCCATATATAAAACACTTTCTCTCCACTTTACCTTAGAATAAATTTGTTCAATTAATAAATTTTTAATATTTTCAGGACTTTTTTCAATAGAAGCATTTACATTGTTAATAATTTCAAATTTTGGCTTTTTAAATTTCACTGAATAGATTTTTTCACTCATTATTTTGGCTGCACTTTTCATGAGTGAGCAATGAAAGGGCGCACTTACGGGTAAAACAATTGATTTTTTTTTATTTTTTTTTAATATTTCTTGTAAATTGTTAATTGATTTTATGTCTCCGCTTACAATAGTTTGCCCTTCAGCATTATCGTTAGCTATTTCACAGACTTCTTTATTTTTTAATTCAGAAATATAGTTGTTTATCTCATTAATTGAAGATCCAAGAACAGCTAGCATACCTCCTTTTCCTACAGGTACAGCATCTTGCATGGCTTTTCCTCTTTCATGAAGTAAAAATAATGCATCCTCGAAACTTAAAGCTTCGGCGCACACCAAAGCGCTATATTCACCTAAAGAGTGGCCAGCAAAAAATTTAAAGTTACTTAATTCAGTATTAAATTCTTTTTTTAAAACCATATATATAGAATAACTTACAACTAAAATTGCTGGCTGCGTATTTTTGGTTAACTTTAGCTCACTATCAGGACCTTCTAAAATAATTTTTGAAATGGAAAAGTTTAATTTGTTATCTGCAGCTTTAAATATATCTTTAACAACTTTAAAATTTTTGTAAAATTCTAAGCCCATACCTATTGCTTGAGAGCCTTGGCCTGGGAATAATAAAGCTTTCATTTTTTAACTACTTTCTTCTATATTATTACTATTGAAATGGGTAACTTATAATAGTATAAAACCGAACTTTATATAAATAAAATTACAAATATTTAAACAAAATGAACTATTACGAACATACTTTAGTTGCAAAACAAGATCTTTCAACCTCGGAAGTAAAAAATGTAGAGGATAAGTATAATGAAATTATAAATAAATTTGATGGTAAAGTTGTAAAAATTGAAAAATGGGGATTATTAAATTTTGCAAAAAAAATTAAAAATTATAATAAAGGTTTTTATATTCACTATAAATTTGAAGGTAGTGCAAAGACATTAAACGAAATTAAGAAAAATAGTATAATAGACAATTCAATTCTTAGACATTTAACAATTAAATATAAAAAATTAGATTTAGAAAATGAATATTTTAAAAAAGGAAATATAGAGAATGAAAAGAAAAAATAATAAATTTAATAAGAGACCACAAAACCCATTAAATAAACTTAGTTTGTTTCAAAAATCTGATACTAGATTTTCAAAAAAATGTCCGTTATCTGTAAAAGATGCACCTGTTATAGACTACAAAAATATCAAACTTTTAAAAAAATATATTTCAGATACAGATAAAATCTTACCATCTCGAATTACTTCAGTATCTTTAGGTAAACAAAAAAAATTAACTAACGAAATTAAAAAAGCAAAAATTTTAGGGTTAGTATAGTTATGCAAGTAATTTTATTAGAAAATGTTATGAAACTAGGAAAAATAGGAGATCTAGTTGAAGTTAAAAATGGATATGGAAGAAATTTTTTACTCAAAACTGGAAAGGCTTTAAGAGCTGATAAAGAAAATATTGCTCTAGTTAATAAAAAAAAAGATGAATTAAATAAAAAAAATGAAGAAGCGAAGAAAACATTCAAAGAAATAGCAGCTAAAATAAATAAAAAAACTTTAACTTTTTCTAAAGAAGCTAAAGATAACGGTGAACTTTTTGGTTCAATTAAACCTAAAGAAGTTTCAAATTCATTTTTAACAAATTTGAAGGTTGAAATTAACCCATCTCAAATAGATTTGAAACAAGAAATCAATAAAATAGGAACTTACAAAATAGATATAAATTTATTTTCAGAAGTTTCTGCCTCTATAAGCGTTATTGTGAAAAAAGCCGAGTCTAATTAGATTAATTATTTTCATAATTTTTTCCACAGGTAGAAAAAATAGTGTGTAACTTTTAAGTTTTTATTAAAAAAAGTTTAATTATTATGTGTTAATGGAAAAAGTTAAACTTTCTTTAAACCCCTCTAAAGAAAAAAGACTCCCTTCTAACTTAGAAGCTGAGCAAGCGCTTATTGGATCTGTTTTGGTCAATAACGATATAATCGATGAAATTTCTACAGTAATTAATAATCAAAAATTTTTTGATCCTTTTCACAGAAAAATATATGAAACTATAGAAAATTTAAATAATAAAGGAATGATAGCTAATCCTATAACTTTAAAAAACTATTTTGAAAATGAAAATAGTTTATCTGAAGTAGGTGGAGTAGATTATCTAATTAAATTAACAAGATTCTCATCATCTGCTAAACAAGCGGTTGACTATGCTAAATTAATTCATGAAATGTATGTCAAAAGAGAACTTATATCTATCTCTGATAATATATCGGGAGACTCACAAAATGATACTTTGGAAAAAACTGGAGAAAATATTATTGAAGAAGCTGAGCAATCTTTATATCAGCTAGCAGAAAGAGGAAATTTCTCCCAGTCATACATGAAATTTAACCAAGCTCTTGATCAAACAATTGAAATGGCTACAGTTGCTATGAAAAGCGATCAGGGAATAGTTGGTATTCCTACAGGTCTTACAGATTTAGATGAAAAATTAGGTGGTCTTCATAAATCTGATTTAATTATAATAGCTGGTAGACCATCTATGGGTAAAACAGCTCTTGCTACTAATATTGCATATTACGCTTCAAAAAAAATACATGATAATAACCAAAAAACGTCAGTTGCTTTTTTCTCTCTTGAAATGTCTTCCGAACAATTATCGACAAGAATTTTATCTGAACAAGCAAGAATACAATCTAATGACATTCGAAGAGGTAAAGCCACAGAAGAACAGCTTAATCGTTATATAGAAACATCAAGAAATATTTATGATCTACCTTTATTTATTGATGAAACTCCAGCAATTACTATTTCAGCTTTAAGTAATAGAGCTAGAAGATTAAAAAGACTTTTTGGTATTAGTTTAATAGTCGTAGATTATATACAATTAATGAGAACCAGTTCAAAAAGATATGATGGTAGGGTTCAGGAGATATCAGAAATTACTCAAGGTTTAAAAGCTTTAGCTAAAGAATTAAGTGTTCCAATTATAGCTCTTTCTCAATTATCTAGAGCAGTAGAACAGAGGGATGATAAAATTCCTCAATTATCTGATTTACGAGAGTCTGGCTCTATAGAACAAGATGCAGACGTAGTAATGTTTGTTTATAGAGAGCAGTATTACTTGGAGAGAAAACAACCAAAACTCGGGTCTATAGAACATGCTGAATGGCAGTCTAAAATGAATGATATAAATGGCTTAGCTGATATTATAATTGGTAAACAAAGACATGGTCCCACAGGTAATATAAAAGTTGAATTTGAAGGTATGTATACAAAATTCAAGGATTTAACTAAAAGTACATCTTAAATTTATTCTTTTGTTGTATAAAATATAGGATATATCTAATCTATAGACATGCTATCCAAAATATATAAAAAAATAGTTATAGATTATTCTAAATTTACTCTTTTTTTTATACTACTTATAATTGGATTTGCTCTATTTTTCTCCAAAAACTTTAATTTAGATGCATCGTCGGATGCCTTATTGCTAGAAGGTGATAAAGACTTAAAATATCTAAGAGAAATTAATTCAAGATACGGCTCAAAAGACTATCTTGTCATGACTTATTCTCCAATATCTTCATTTGAAGAGGAAGAGACAATTATAAACTTACAGCTACTTAAATCAAAAATTGAAAAGTTATCATGGGTAGAAAGTGTAATTACAGTAATTGATGTTCCTCTTTTACAAAGTAGTGATGAAGCTTTGATGGAAAGACTTAAAAATTATAAAACTTTAGCCCACCCTGAGATTGATAGAAAAAGAGGTTTTCAAGAAATTCTTAATAGCCCAATCTATCAAGATTATGTAATTAGTAAAGATGGAAAAACTTCAGGAATAGTTGTTTATCTTAAAGAAGATAAAAGATTAAAAGAATATATATTGATTAAAGATAGATATTACAATCAATCTTTAATCAATTCTCCGAGTAAAATAGAAAAACAAAAATATAATATTTTTCTAAAAGAATATGAGGATTATAAAAATTTATATAACTTAAGAAATCATCAAAATATAAATGAAATTAGAGAAATTATCAGTAAATATAGTGAAAATGCTAAAATTCATTTAGGTGGAATACCTATGATAGCAGACGATATGATGACATTTATAAGAAATGATATCGTTGTTTTTGGATTAGGAGTATTTTTATTTATAATTATTACCTTATGGTTTGTTTTTAGAAATATAAAATGGGTAGTGATGCCTCTTTTGGGGTGTGCTTCTTCTGTTGTTATTATGACTGGACTATTAGGATTTCTAGGTTGGAAAGTCACAGTTATTTCTTCAAATTTTATTGCTTTAATGCTGATCTTGAACATGGCTATGAATATTCATGTAACTGTAAGATTTTTGCAATTAAAGAAAGAGTTTCAAAATTTTTCTAATGAAGAAGCAATTTTAGAGACCACAAAAAAAATGTTTATGCCTATTCTTTATACTGTTCTAACTACAATTTGTGCTTTTTTATCTCTAATATTTAGTGGAATTAAACCTATTATCGACTTTGGGTGGATGATGACATTAGGACTAACAGTTTCAATTTTTGTTACATTTTCTTTATTACCGTCTCTGTTGAGTATATTTGCTAGTAACGAGGATATAAGTATAAAAGATACGGAAAAATCAAAAATTACAAGCAGCTTAGGTAATTTCTCTCAAGGCAATACTAAATTAATTTTAAGTTCAGCATTTATAGTTTTAATTCTCAGTATAGTAGGAATATCAAAACTCGAAGTTGAAAATAGTTTTATTAATTATTTTGATGAAGAGACAGAAATATATAAAGGAATGAAAAAAATAGATGATGACTTAGGGGGCACAACACCTTTAGATATTATAATAAAATTTCCAACAAAAAAAGAAGTTAAAACAGAAACAGACGATGAATTTTCTGAATGGGATGATAGTCAAGAAGATGACAAATCTACTTACTGGTTTACAAGAAATAAAATTGATAAAATTTTAAAAGTTCACGATTATTTAGACTCTCTTCCTGAAATTGGTAAAGTTTTATCTTTTGGATCAATAATTAGAGTTGCGGAGGATCTTAATAAAAAGCCTCTTCAAAGCTTAGAAATAGCTGTTCTTTATAGTAAAATTCCTCAAGAAATTAAAAAAGATATTATTACACCTTACATTTCTGTAGAGAATGATGAGGCTAGAATAAGTGTAAGAATTAAAGACTCTATTAAAGATTTAAGGCGTAATGATCTAATTAAAAAAATTAATGGAGAACTTAATACAAAGCTTGGGTTAAACACAGAAGAATATAAACTGGCAGGCGTATTAATTTTATTCAATAATTTATTGCAAAGTCTTTTTAAGTCTCAAATATTAACTCTTGGAGTAGTAATGTTAGGAATTTCTATTATGTTTTTTATACTTTTTAGAAATTTAATGCTTTCATTTATTGGAGTCGTTCCAAATTTCATGGCAGCTTTTTTAATACTAGGTATTATAGGTATTCTTAACATACCATTAGATATGATGACTATTACTATAGCTGCAATAACAATTGGAATAGCTGTAGATAATAGCATTCATTATATTTATAGATTTAAAGAAGAATTTCAAAAATTAAAAAACTATAAAAAAACTCTTGATCGTTGTCATAGTACTGTAGGTATAGCAATTCTCAATACCTCAATTACAATTGTTTTTGGATTTTCAATATTAGTTCTATCAAATTTTATCCCTACAATTTATTTCGGTTTTTTTACTGGAGTAGCAATGTTATTGGCTTTAATTTCAGTCTTAACTCTTTTGCCAAAGTTAATATTGATCTTTAAACCTTTTGGAGCTGAAAACTAATATTTTAAATGATAGAAAATTTTTTTGATCAATTTTTAGATATTTTAAATATATTTGATACGGTTGTTTTAATAATAATGGTTTATTCAATAATGCAATGTTTTCTAAAAGGATTTTCTTTGAGTTTTATTTCTTTTATGAAGTGGGTTTTTTCAGTTGTTATTACAATTGTATTAGTTCCAAAACTTAAACCTTGGGTAAATCAGTATATAGAATCGGAATTTATCAACAATTTTGGTTTAGGTATATTGATTTTTGTACTTTCTCTATTTACGATGATAGTAGTGGGAAGATCACTTAGTAGGGCAATTACCTGGACTGGTTTGGGTTCTATAGATAAGTCTTTTGGCTTACTTTTTGGTGTATTCAAAGGTTACGTAATTTCAATTTGTTTGTTTTCTATTTTTAATTGGTTTTATCCTTATCAGAATTGGGGTATATCAGCTGAGAAAGCAATATCTTTTGATATTGTGAAAAAAGGTAGTGAAATTCTTGTTAATGAATTTCCTAAAAATGAAGACTTTATTAACACAAAAGAAAAAATTGAAAAAATTTAAATCAGATAAATTAAGAGAAGAATGCGGGGTGTTTGGTATATCCAACCATGATGAAGCAGCTACATTGGTTGCTTTGGGTCTTCATGCATTACAACATCGAGGGCAAGAAGGTTGCGGAATCGTTTCTTTTGACGGAAAAACATTTCATTCAGAAAAAAGACAAGGTTTAGTTGGTGATCATTTCACAAAGGGAGATGCTATAAAAAAATTACCAGGATACTTTGCAATTGGTCATACTCGTTATTCAACAACTGGAGAAACTTCATTAAGAAATATTCAGCCTTTTTACGCTGACTTATTTGGTGGAGGAATAAGTATTGCACATAATGGAAATCTTACAAATGCTATTACTTTAAGAAAAAAACTTGTTAAAGAAGGAGCAATTTTCCGTACTACAAGTGATACAGAAACAGTGGTGCAACTTATCGCAAAATCAAAAAGAGAAAAGATTGTAGATAAAATAATTGATACGCTTTTTCAAATAAGTGGTGGCTATGCTTTAGTCATTATGACAAATAAAAAACTAATCGGGATTAGAGATCCTTTTGGAATCCGACCATTAGTAATCGGAAAACTTAAAGATTCATATATTTTTGCTTCTGAAACATGCGCTCTTGACCTAGTGGGTGCAAAATTTATTCGAGAAGTTGAGAATGGTGAAATTGTAGTTGTTGAAAATAAAGAGTTAACTTCAATCAAACCATTTCCAAAACAAAAGGCAAGGCCTTGTGTGTTTGAATATATATATTTTGCAAGACCAGACAGTATAATTAATAATAAATGTGCTTACGAATATAGAAAAAGTTTAGGTCATCAGTTATCGATTGAGACTGACGTAGATGCCGATCTAATAGTTCCAGTTCCAGACTCTGGTGTGCCTGCAGCAATTGGTTTCAGTCAAAATACCAAAAAAAGTTTTGATTTAGGTTTAATTAGAAATCACTATGTTGGTAGAACATTTATTGAGCCTTCACAAAATATAAGAAGTTTAGGTGTAAAACTAAAACTGAGTTGTACAAAATCAACTTTAAAAAATAAATCAATAATTTTGATTGACGACTCACTTGTTAGAGGCACAACTTGCTATAAAATTGTAAAAATGCTTTATGATGCCGGAGTTAAAGAAGTACATGTGAGGATTGCCTGTCCTAAAATAATTTTTCCTGATTTTTATGGAGTTGATATGCCAACTAAAAAAGAGCTTTTAGCCTGTGAAAAAACTGAAGATGAAATGTGCAAATATATAAGTGCTAAAACATTAAAATTTTTAAGTCTTGAAGGATTATATAAGGCGCTTGGTCATGAAAAAAGAAATAATTCATACCCTCAATTCAGTGATCATTATTTTACTGGGGACTATCCAGTAAAACCTTTTGATCAAGAAAGTGAAAATCAAATTTCACAGCTATCTCTTTTGAGTAGTAAATCAAATAATTAAATTATTCATATTTTAATAATTTATAATTATTATCTAAAACATATAAATAACCATTAGAGAAAATGGGAACACTTCCAAATCCTCCTCTACTTATTTTTTTTAAATCAATTAGATCACCTGACGATAATTCTACAGAAAAAAGATATCCTTTAGAGGTAAACATTAACATAACGCCATCAGCTATTGCAAAATTTTGAATAAAACCTGTTTTTTTAAAATTCCAACTTTTTTTAGTTTGTTGAATATATTTTATAATATTCTTAGACCAAACCACTTCTCCGGATAATGTATTGAGACAAATTAAAAAATTATTATTTGTTACTACAAAAATATTATTTTTGGTAATAATAGGCTTAATATTTGATGTAATTGAACTCTGCCATGTTACATTATTGTCGGTAAAACTATAATTCGATAGCTGAGCTCCATTTGAAATAATTAAATTTTTTTTATTAGTAACTATAGGTAAACCATTAAAAATTTCATTTTCAGTTTTTTGTGCTGATTTATTAAAATTTAGTAACCAATTAATATTTCTATTCATATAATTAATTGAATATAATTCTCCACTAGTGTTAAGAAAAAAAATATTTTGATTGGTTTTGTCTACAGCTAAATTATTTACAAAGTGAGTTATATAGAATGATGGTTGTGTTGAAAATTGCCAGAGTTTTTCTCCATCTTTTTTATTCAGAGAATAAATTGTATTATCTTGATTTGCTAAAAAAATCTGATTATTAGCAATTTTAATATTAGATCTAAATGGAATTCCATAATTTTTAGCCCAAACTATCTTTTCGGTTTTAATGTCTAAAGCGTAAACATAACCTAAATTATCTGCTACAAATATTGTCTCATCGCTAACTGATAAATATATATTTTTTTTATATCTTTTAAATTTTTTCTTATAAAAATTATATTCAAAAATTTTTTTTTTATCTCTTATAGAGTAAATATATATCGATCCTTTGTGATCAAAAGATATTAAATTATCATTGTAAACTAAAGGTTTAACTAAAATTTTTTTTTTCTTATAATCAAGCTTAGAAAATTTTGATAATTTAGAACTTTTAAAAATTAATCTATTTGTATTAGTATAATTGATATTTTCTATATTATTACCATTTGTTAAAAAAGTTTCTAACCAATTTTTATTTTTGATTATTGGATTTAATTCAATTTTAATATTACTTAAAACCTTTTGTTCTTCCTGATATAGCTTTGTGGTAGGAAAAACATCTTCTAATTCTGAAGTAGGGAAATTTTTATTTTTTTCTAAGTCACCAATATCACTAACTACTGTTTTAGATCCGTCTGTCCAAATACCTGATTTATTATCGAAAGAACAGCTGCTAGCAAAAAATAATAGGAATAAATAAACAAAAATTTTTCGCATAAGCAGTTAATTGTTTTTTTTAATCTTTAATAATTTGTAATAGTTGTTTGCTTTAACTTCTTCATTTTTGCTTAAAAAATAATCTCCAAGTAGAGTAATCGCCTCTTTTTTCCAAATTGACTCTGAATTAATAATTGGATTTAAAAGACTTATTAATTCAATTTCATTATCTAGTTTCATAATAAAAAAAGCTTTTTTTATTTTAATGAGGTTTAAATTTTCTTTATCTATTTTCTTTATCTGAAGAACCTCATCAAAAAGTGCTAAAATTTTTTTATCATTGCTAATTAGGTTTTTTTCTATAATTAAAAATAAAGATAAAGGTGAATAAAGCTTATTACGTTTTTCTATAATATTTTCTAAGATAATGGTGGCCTCTTTATTTTTTTTTTTATCAATTAGTATTGAAGCATCGTAAAATTTTTCTGATAGTAACAATTCGAAATTCTGATTTTTTTTATTAAGAAAAATTAATATGCTAAATATTATTATCCCTGAAATAGCTATTGTAATTAAAAGTTTCAAATTCGATTTAATTTTAATTATAATTGAGTCCATGTTAATAGCTGTTTCTCTCTTTTGGAAATGATTTAGTTTTAACTTCTTTACTATATTTTTTTACAGCTTTTTCAATTATTGAATTTAAATTTACATATTTTTTAACAAATTTTGGGTAAAAACCACTTAAACCAAGAATGTCATCGGTAACTAAAATTTGTCCATCACAATGCGAGGATGATCCAATACCAATAGTGGGAATTTTTAAAAAATTTGTGATAATTTTTGATGCAGAAGGGGCAACACATTCTAATACAATAGAAAATGCTCCAGCTTTTTCTATCAATTTGGCTTCTCTAACCAACTTATCAATCTCCTTGGTATTTTTACCTTCAACTTTAAATTTATCTTTAAATTGAGGAGTATAACCAATATGTCCCATAACAGGTATTTTAGCTTTTGTAATTTCTTTAATTATTTTAAAATTTTTATTATTACTCTCTATTTTTACAGCATCACAATTTGTTTTTTTAAAAATTAATCTAGCATTTTTTTTTGCTTGAGTTGGATTTGCATATGAGCCCTTTGGCATATCTACTACAAGTAAAGATTTTTTAATTCCTTTTTTTACGCTTATACTGTGTTGAATAATAGTATCTAATTTAATTTTGTGAGTATTTTTCATGCCATACAAAACATTAGCAAGCGAATCTCCAACTAAAGTTATATCACAGTATTTATCTATAATTTGAGCAATATTTTTAGAGTATGCTGTCAAACTAACAATCTTCCTTTTATTTTTTGTAGCTAATATTTTTTTAATCTTTTTTGACATTATTCCAACTCAATAGTGCTGGGTGGCTTTGAAGTTATATCATATACTACTCTGTTTATCCCTGGTACTCTATTAACGATTTTATTTGAAATATTATCTAAAAAATCCTTTGGAAAATTGAAAAAATCTGCTGTCATTCCATCTTCTGAAACTACCGCCCTTAGCAAACAAGTATATTCGTAAGTTCTAGAGTCACCCATAACTCCAACTGTTTTCATTGGAAGTAAACCGGCATAGGCTTGCCAAATTTTGTGGTAGAGATTGTGATTATTCAACTCGTTTATGAAAATATTATCAGCTTCTTGAAGAATTTTTATTTTATGAGGTGTTATTTTACCTAAAATTCTTATTGCTAAGCCCGGACCTGGGAATGGATGTTTGTTTCTAATATTATCTTTTAAACCTAAAGATTTTCCAAGAACTCGCACTTCGTCTTTAAAAAATTCCTTAAGGGGTTCCAGTAATTTTAATTTCATTTTTTTTGGTAACCCACCCACGTTATGATGGGATTTAATCTTAGAAGTTTGACTTCCAGTTACTGATCTACTTTCAATAATATCAGGATAAAGTGTTCCTTGAGCAAGATATTTTATACCTTTATATTTCTTTGACTCTCTCTCAAAAATTTTAATAAATAGTTTTCCAATAATTTTTCTTTTTTTTTCTGGTTCACTTATATTTTTTAATTTTTTTAAATATAGTTTTGAGGCGTCTATTAATTTTATATTTAACTTATACTTTTTTTTAAAAATACTATAAGTATACTTAAACTCATTTTTTCTCATCAGTCCTGTATCAACCATTATACAAATAAGATTTTTTTTTATGGCTTTGTTAATTAACAAGGCAACTACGCTACTATCTACTCCACCAGATAAAGCGCAAATTACTTTATCATTTTTCACTTTTTCTCTTATTTCTTTAATTAATCTCATTTTTTCGGAAATGACTTGCCATTTTTTTTTAATTTTACAAATAGAAAATATGAAATTTTTAAATATTTCTCTACCACTTTCAGTATGGGTTACCTCTGGATGGAATTGGACTCCATATATTTTTTTTTGAAAATTCTCAATAATTGTCAATTTTGACTCTTTTGTTGAAGCTATTAACTTAAATCCTTGCGGTAGGATCGTCACTGCATCTTGATGACTCATCCAAACTGATTTAGATTTATTATTAAAAAAGTTTTTAGTTAATAATGAATTTTTTTTTTTTTGAAGTATAGCCCTTCCAAATTCTCTTTTTTTCTTAGAAGACTTAATAGATCCACCAAATAATTTAGCTATTAGTTGCAGTCCATAACATATTCCTAAAATAGGAATCTTTTTTGAGAATATTTCTTTGGGAATACTTAGATATTTACTTTTTGTTACAGTAGATGGACCTCCTGATAGAATAATCCCTTTAATACAACTGAAATCTTTAATTTTATACAACTCTTTGCTGGTTAAAACTTCTGAGAAAACACCAAGTTCTCTTATTCTTCTTGCTATAAGTTTTGTTACTTGAGAGCCAAAATCAATAATAATAATTTTTTCCTTACGATTTTGGATTGACATTTATTTTTTAAGAGAATTTTCTATCTCAATTTTCAGTTTCTTGCTTTTTTGACAATAATTTTTACAAAAAGTAAGTAGTTGATCTATTAATTTTTTACTTTCTTTAAAATCTGACTTCTCTAATTTTAATTTTGCCATATTAAAAGTGGCTTCTTCGTTTTGTGGATTTAATAATATTACAGTACTTAAATTTTTTTCTTCTAAAGATTTTTTTTCCTGTTTGTTAAATATCTTTGATAAATACATATAAGATTTTTCATTTTTAGGATTAAAAACAATATCTTGCTCAAATTTAAATTTAGCTTTTTTAAACTCTTCTTTTTCATACAGCATTAATCCTTCATTAAAATAATCCGTGCTAGCAAATAAATAACTAGATGGTAAAATTAGTATTAAAGCAATTTTAAATATTTTCATTTTTATAATTTGTAATTTAATGTAGGTTCAATCATTTCTACACTATGCACCATGCTTTCATAAAACCCAGCTTTAGTAATTTTAATAAACTTCGCATTCTTTTTAATGTCAATAAGTTTTTTTGCACCAATATAACCCATGGAAGATCTTAATCCTCCTTTTAATTGATATATAATATCAGAAACGTATCCCTTGTATTCTACTCTTCCATCAACTCCTTCTGGTACGAATTTTGATTTATCTCTATAGCTTTTTTGAAAATATCTATTAGAAGATCCGGCTGACATAGCCCCAATTGACCCCATACCTCTATATCTTTTATAAAATTTATTTTTAATCTTAAATTTTTTTCCTGGGCTTTCGTGAGTTCCAGCAAATATAGATCCCATCATTATTGCGTCCGCACCTGCCGCTATTGCTTTTGCTATATCACCAGAAAATTTTATACCCCCATCAGAAATTATTTTTATCTTTTTTCCTTTTAAGGCATTGCTAACTTCCATTACAGCGGTGATCTGAGGTACTCCTATACCCGCAACCATTCGTGTTGTGCAAATTGATCCTGGTCCAATACCAACCTTTATGATATCAGCGCCGAAATCATATAATTTTTTTGCAGCTTCACCAGTAGCAATATTACCCACGCAAATAGGAATTTTATAATTATTTTTTCTAACCTTAGATAAAATTTTTAAAACTTTTTCACTGTGGCCATGGGCAGTATCAATAACGATTAAATCAACTCCACAGTCTATTAAAGATTTTGCTCTATTTAAGTCTTCAGAACTTGTGCCTATAGCAGCACCTACAAATAATTTTTTTTCTTTTACTTTTTGAACTTCCTGACTTTGTTTTTTAATATTT
The DNA here is from genome assembly GCA_002170875.2 of Pelagibacteraceae bacterium TMED170. The sequence continues at coordinate 29,253 of NHHT02000015.1, forward strand.
AAATTTCTATGAATTATTCCAACTCCGCCAGCTTTAGCAATTGCAATAGCCATTGGAGATTCTGTAACTGTATCCATCGCGGAAGATAAAAAAGGTATTTTTAATTTAATATTTTTTGTCAAAGTCGTAGATATATCAGTATCTGATGGCAGGATTTTTGAGAAACGCGGCAGCAATAATACGTCATCGAAAGTTAATGCTTCTTTAATTGCTTCCATATAAACTTATATACAATTTTTAAAAATTATAAAGTCTTTAATAGTGAGCAGTGTAAATAAGTCTCTTTTGATTCGTTTCTGCTTGCTTCTGGTTTAAAAAACTGCACTTTTTTAAACTTAGACTTTGCTAATTCCTTAACTTCAAGAAAATCTTCTCCCATAAATAATTTTGATACTAAAACTCCATTAGATTTAAGGATTTTAGAAGAAAAATGAATAACATCTGCGCATAATTGGTTGGTTCGGATACAGTCTAATGACTTATTTCCGGTTGTATTTGCAGCC
>NHHT02000007.1 GCA_002170875.2 Pelagibacteraceae bacterium TMED170
TTCTATCTAAAGCTACGTTACCAACTTCGTGGTTAACACATAAAGCTTTTTTTCCACCAGCAGCTTTCATTTTTTGTCCACCACCTACTCCTGCTTCAAACTCTGTTTGACCAACGTGAGCACTAATTCCTAGTTTCATGTAATCGTCAGAACCAGAATTCATAGATATAACTGGAATTCCAGCTGATATTGCAGCTTTAACAGATTTACCCAATGCAGCAGCATCTGGTAAAGTTATTACAATTCCTTTTGGCTTTTGAGAAACAGCATTATCAATTAGTTTAGCCATTTCAACCATATCAAAAGTTGCNGGAGCAGTATATTTACAAGATATTTTCATATCTTTACAACCTTTATCAACTCCATTTTTTGCTACTGACCAGAAAGGGTCGTTAGCTTGTCCATGAGAAACAACGATAATATCAACCGCTAAAGCTGATACAGACATTATTGCCCAACTTAATAGAGACGCGATAATTAAGTTTACTTTTTTCATATTAATCCTCTTAGTTTGTTAATTAAATTGTTTGGATTAAAACAAAAAAAACACTATTTTTCAATTTGATATATANGCATTACAACCAGGAATATATATTACTTTGTAAGTTTGACGGCTCTTTTCAATATAATAGATTTCTGAGCAGCATTAGCAAGTTTGAGTGCTTCATAGCCGTCATAAAAAGTAGATCTTGGCTTTATATTTTTTTTAGTTAAAGAAACTAAATCATTTAATTGTATTTTATAAGCTTCTTTATAGCGATCGATGAAAAAATTTAAAAATGGCTTTTTGTTATTAGAGGATTTTGAATTAAAAATTTCCGTCTCATCAATTTTTTTATTACCAGANATTAACATCCCATTTTTTCCAAATAATTCAACTCTTTGATCGTAACCAAAAGAGCAGTGTCTTGAATTTGTAATTATACAAATAACTCCATTATTAGATTTCATTACAGCTGTAGCTAATTCATGGTCNTTAATTTTTGAATACATGGGCAAAAAAGANGATGTTGTAGAATAAATTTCCTTAATTTGATCTTTACCGAGATAAAACCTACACAAATCAAAATCATGTATCATCATGTCTCTAAAAATACCTCCAGATGATTTTAAGTAATTAATTGATGGGGGAGAAGGATCTCTACTAGTTATAATAATTTTTTCAAGTCTACCAATTTTATTTCTATCTAAATCTTTTTTGATAGAAAAATGTCCAGGGTCATATCTTCTATTAAAACCTAATTGAATTTTNGATTTCTTTTTTTTTACTTTTTTTAAAGTTTTGANGATTTTTTTAATATTTAAGTCTAAGGGTTTTTCACAAAAAATTACTTTTTTATTTTTGATACCTTCCTCAATAAACTTAATATGAGTACTTGTTGAACTTGAAATAAAAATTACATTAACATTCTTATCTTNAAATATTTTTTTAAAGTTTTTTTCTATTTTACAGTTATATAATTTCTTTGCTTTATCTGATAAATTTGTCTGTCTATCATAAACATATAGTAAATTTAAAGATTTATTATTATTGATATTTTTAGCATGCATTTGACCAATTCTACCNAAACCTAATAAAGCAACATTTATCATATTTAATAATTTTTTTGTTTAATATTTTAAATAATAATACTATTATATTACATAAAATATTTTAATTTTACTATATGTCTATAAAATTAGGTGTAGCACCAATAGCATGGAGCAATGATGACATGCCTGAACTTGGTGGCGATACAACATTAGAGCAGTGTTTAAATGAGGCAAGTAAAGCTGGATTTTCTGGCATTGAATCTGGAGGTAAATTTCCAAAAAATTCTAATGAATTATTACCAAAATTAGAAAAAGAAAATTTACAATTATGTTCTGGATGGTATGGAGCTAGTCTTTTAAATAACAAGCCAAAAGAAGAACTAGAACTAATGAGGGATCAATTAAATCTTTTTAAAGATTGTAATGCTCCATGTATAGTTTTTGCTGAAATAACAAACTCTGTTCAAGGAGATCCTAAAACACCTTTATCTAAAAGACCAAAACTTACAAAAGATGATTGGAACAAGTTAACTTCAAGAATAAATGAAATTAGTAAAATGATGGTAGATGAAAATATGCCTTTAGCATATCATCATCACATGGGTACAGTAATAGAAACAGANGAAGAAACTAAAAGATTAATGGAAAACACAAGTGAAAATGTNAAACTATTAATTGACACTGGTCACATGTTATTTGCTCAAGGCAGTTCAATAAAACTAGCTCAAGATTTTGGTGAAAAATTAATTCACGTTCATTGTAAAGATATAAGGAAAGAAGTTTTAGATAATTCTTTAAAAAANGATAGCTCATTTAGACAAGCTTTTTTAGATGGAGCATTTACTGTTCCTGGAGATGGATGCATAGATTACAAACCTTTTTTGAACGTGCTAAAGGAAAAAAAATACTCTGGATGGCTTGTTGTCGAAGCCGAACAAGATCCAGCCAAAGCNAATCCTTTTGAATACGCTAAAATTGGTTATAAATATTTAAATAAGACTGCTAAAGACTGTGGTTTTAAAATAATTAGTTAGCGGTAAGCAGATACAAGCTCATTATTTCCTGCAGCAACACAAGGTGATTTTATACAAGTACCAATTATCCATTCAGAGCCAGCTTCGGCTTCAAAATTATTAACAGNTACAAATATTATTCCCTTATCTGTAGACTGACCTGCCTTACCTTCAGCTTGAATACGTGGATCTTGTGAAGTTTGAATTAAAGGTTGTTTAATATTATAAGGATTATTTAAAGTAAAGTTTTTTAAAATATAATCAACTATTTTAGACGAGGTCCAAGAAGAATTGCAGTTTTCACCCCAAGATGTTTTACTATCTAAATTGGAACTACATTTGTTAACTTCATTATTAACAAACTCAATAACCATTTTATGATTGGATTTTATGTCATTAGCTTTTTGTACTACAGCAGAGCGAGTAGAAGCTGTCCAAATCAATGTTGATAAGACATAAATTAATGAACCTAAAACTAATACTTCGAGAGGTCCAAAATTTTTTATTTTTTTTCTTATATCAATCATAATTTAACAATCATTGATTTATCTAATTTATTTTCAAAAAAATCAATAATATTTTTACTTGTTTCGATCGACATTCTTGACTTACACTCATTAGTAAATGTTGCAGAATGAGGGCTTAATAAAACTTTATTATTTTTTAACAATGGGTTGTCGTTCTCTACCGGTTCATTCTTAAAAACATCCAAGCCTGCGCCAAAGATAATGTTATCATTTAAAGCTTGATTTAAATCAACTTCATTAATTATTCCACCTCTGGAGGTATTTATTATAATAGCATTTTTTTTCATAGTTTTTAGCTTTGTATAATCAATCATATTCTTAGTTTTTTCATTAAGAGGTATATGTAATGATAAATAATCACAGGTTTTGAGAGCCTTTTCAAAATCTTCAATTTTATTGCCTCCAAATTGATTAATTATACCTTTTGTAACAAATGGATCAAAAACATTAATTTTCATTTCAAAACCTAAACATCTTTTAATCAAGCTTTTACCTATTCTTCCAAAACCTGTAATTAAGATTTCTTTGTTAAAGAGTTCTAATGTTTCAATTGATGAAGCATTCTTTTTAAAATTTCCTAATCTAACTTCTTTATCATATTCACCTATACTTTTTGATATTGATAACATCATGTATATTACGTGTTCTGCCACTGTAACAGCATTAGCTGTACTAGTAACTAATAAAGTAATATTATTATTTTTAATATAATTTAAGTCGATATTATCATAACCAACACCATGTCTTGAAATAACCTTGAGTTTAGGACAATGTTTTAAAATTTTCTCATTTAATTTAGAAACTCTTAAAGTGCATCCATCATAATCTGGTAATTTTCTAATTAAATTTTTTTCTGAAATATCGGTTATTAATTCAATCTCAAAATTTTTATGTTTTTTTAAGAGATCTATTCCATCATCATGAATTTTTTCAATAATAGCAATTTTATACATTTTAAAATTTGGCGGTCCCAAGGGGAATCGAACCCCTCTTTGTTGGATGAAAACCAACTGTCCTAACCGATAGACGATGGGACCATATTTTTTTCGTATTTATTAACAGATATATCATCGATAATAAACTCTACATTTTTTTGTCCACGCCATTCATTCAAACTCAATTTTCCAACAATGTTGAATGGTTTCTTACTTTTATTCATTAAATAAGCTCCTATATCGCTCTCAGTGGCGTTAAAAGCTATAGTTTTTATCGTTGAACCATCCTCTCCAAGTAAAACTGATTTGATATGTTTTTCACCTACAATTTTAGAGTTTACCGCCACAACACTTTCAATGAAGAACCTGGGTTCAGAATTACCTGAACCAAAAGGAGCAAGGTTATTAACTTTATTAAAAAAATTCATATTTATAGCGGTAGGAGAAATAATACTATCAATAAGTATTTTCTTTTCCTCTGAAATCTCAATATTTAATGTTTTAAATTTGTTAATTGCGTATTCTTTAAACTGATCAATTTTATTTTTTTCAATAGTAAAACCTCCAGCCATTTTATGACCTCCACCCTTAATTAATATACCAGATTGAACTGCAGATATAATTATTGATCCAATATCATACCCCACAACAGATCGTGCTGAAGCTTTTCCTACTTTATCAGTTATAGAAATTATTATTGTAGGTTTATTATATTTTTCTTTTATTCTAGAAGCAATTATCCCTATTATTCCTTCGTGCCATTCTTGACCATCAAGGATTAAAACTGGATCGGATAAATTTTTAACACTATTAAGAACATTTTTTAATAAATTTTTTTCTAAAAGTTGCCTTTCTTTATTAAATTGATCAAGTTCAGAAGCAAGTTTGAAAGAGTTTTTAGGATTTTCATTTAAAAGAAGATTGGCTCCATGAGAACATTTACCTACTCTACCACCAGCATTGATTCTTGGCCCAATAATATATCCTAAATGATAAGGAGTTGGATGGTTTTCAATTTTACAAATATCTATAAGAGATTTTAATCCTATATTTTTTTTAAAGTTTAAAATTTTCAAACCCTGTTTAACTATAGCCCTATTTACACCAATTAAAGGAACGACATCGCAAACAGTTCCTAATGAAACTAAATCTAAAAAGTTTATTAAATTCGGTTCACTCACGTTATTGTCTTTAAACCAGTTATTTTTACGAAGCTCTCTATTAAGTGCTATCAAAAACATAAAACAGACACCTGCGGCGCAAAGATAATTTAATTCTGACCTATCATCAAAACGATTAGGATTAACTATCGAAAAAGCTTTTGGTAATTTAACATCTGATTGATGATGGTCCAAAACTAAAATATCTATTTTGTTTTGGTAAGCAAAGTTGATTGGTTCAAACGATAAAGTACCGCAATCAACTGTAAAAATTAATTTAGTTCCTTTGTTAATTAATTTTTGAAAACCTTGTTTGCTTGGGCCGTAACCTTCAGATTTTCTGTCAGGAATGTAAATCTCGTAAGAGTGATTAATTTGTGAAAAATATTTTCCTAGAATAGCAGTTGAAGTTGCACCATCAACGTCATAATCACCAAATATTCCTATTTTTTCTTTCTTTTTAATTGCACGAAATGTTCTTTCAACAGTTTTCTCCATATCTGTTAAAATACTTGGATTGGGTAGAATATTTTTTAAAACAGGATTTAAATAGTTATTAATATCTTCTTTTTTAATTTTTTTTATAGCTAATAGTTTTGAAGTAATTTCATCTAAGAAAAAATTATCCTTAATAAAAGTTAAATCAGTTGAATTAAACTTTCTTAAAATCCATTTTTTTCCAGTAACTGAAAATGAACTCATTTCTTGTGTTTGTTTGTTATTATTTTATTTGTTTTTGAGTCTTTGTGTAAAACAAGGGTTGAAGCTTCAAAGTATTCTCCTTGATCTTTAATACCTTTTATTAAATCCCCATTAGTTACTCCAGTGGCAAAAAACATAACATCACCCTTAATCATTTCATCTATGTTAAATTTTTTTTTATAATCAATAATTCCCATTTTTTTAGCTTTTATTTTTTGTTCTTCATTTAAATAAAGCCTACCTTGAATTTGCCCACCAAGACAACTAAGGGCGGCGGCTGCTAAAACCCCTTCAGGTCCGCCTCCTATACCTAGATATATATCTACAGGAAACTTATCATCGACTACATAAATTACGCCTGAAACGTCACCATCTGAAATAAATTTTATCTTAACATCCATTTTTTTTAAACTATTAACAATTTTATTATGCCTGTCTCTCTTTAATAAGCATGCTGTTAATTTATTTGGCATTGTATTTTTTGCTTCTGCTAGTAAAATAATATTTTTCTCAACCGTATTATCTAAATCTAATAAATTTTTAGGCAAACCGGATCCAATAGCAATTTTTTCCATATATGTATCAGGAGCTGAAAATAAATTATTTTTTTCTGTAACAGCCATTACTGAAAAGGCATTAGGCAAATTCTTTGCTACAAAATTAGTTCCTTCAAGTGGATCTACAGCTATATCTACGGCTTGACCATTTTTTGTACCTACTTTTTCACCAATATAAAGCATAGGGGCTTGATCCATTTCTCCTTCCCCAATAACAATCGTTCCATCTATGTCTACTTTATTTAATTCATTTCTCATTAAATCTACCGCCCCTTTATCAGCAGCTATTTTGTCTTCTTTGCCTTTGTGTAATGAAGCTCCATAAGCAGCTTTTTCGGTGACCTTAGTAAATTTATCTAAATATTTTATATTGAGTCCCATTAAATTTTTTCTATTCGAATAAGTTTGGGTTTTTTATAAATATAACTTTTTTTACTGAGTTGATTTATAGAATTGATTAAAAATTTATCTTTTGATTTGTGAGTAATAATAATAATAGAAGCGTGATCTTTAGATTTATCAGGATTTTGAATTAATCTTTTTATTGAAATTTTATTTTTTGAAAAAATGCTTGTTATATTAGATAGAACACCAGGCTTATCTAAAACATCTATTCTTACATAAGCAGAAAAAAATTGATCTTTAATTGAATTGGACTTTAAAAATTTACGCTCCTTATCAGAAATTGAGAATGGATATTTTATATTTCCTCGTAATATAGAGGAAATATCAGAAATGAGAGCTGAAGTAGTAGCTTCTGCTCCTGCTCCCTCTCCTTGTAAAGTACTTTTACCAACAGGACTACCTTCCACTATAACGGAATTTAAAATGCCATCTACTGTTGCAATATATGAACTTTTGTTAATTAAACATGGATGTACTCTTTGAATAATTTTGTTGTTACGAATCTCAGAGAAACCAATAAGTTTAATTTTATAGCCTAACTTATTTGCGTTTAAAATATCTTCTTTATCAATATCTTTAATTCCTTCAACAAAAATATCTTTATTTATATAAGAATTAAACGCTAAAGAAGAAAGAATTTTAAGTTTTGAAGACACGTCCTCACCGTCAATATCATTTGTTGGGTTTGCTTCAGCGTAACCTAAATTAAAAGCACTTTGTAAAGAATTTTTAAAAGACAAATTATTTTTATCCATTGAGCTAAGAATAAAATTAGAAGTCCCATTAAAAATACCATAAACTTTATTTATTTTGTTAGCAATAAGTCCTTCTTTTATAGATCTAATAATAGGTACACCGCCGCATACTGCTGCTTCGTATTCTAAATTGACATTATTTTTTTCTGCCAATTTGGCAAGTTGATCTCCATATTTAGCAATTAAAGCTTTATTTGCGGTAACAACATTCTTTTTATTTTTAAGAGCTTCAAATATCAATTTTTTTGCTGGGCCATCGGACCCACCAATTAGCTCTACAATTATATCTACTTCTTTGATCTGTGTGGCTTGTAAATAATTTTTTAGCCACTTGGATTTAGGTATTTTGATATTTCTCTTTTTTGATTTATTTTTTGCAGAGACATACAAAACATTAGGCTCTACATTAGTTTTTTTTAATAGTTGAGACTTATTCTTTATTAAATATCTATATAAGTAAGAGCCAATATTTCCAAGACCAACTATAGCAATATTTTTTTTCATAAACTTAATCTCTAGCAATATCAGGAAACTTTTTAATCTTTCCCCTTTGTTTTATTTGAGAAGCTATAACATCAATATCACACTCTTCAATAACTGAACAAATATTATTTCCCTTAGAAATATTTTTAGTAGTATCTAATGATGGTATGAAAGGTTTAGTTTTTTTAGCTTTTCTTTGATTTTCTTTATTTTTATTCTTTAGTAATTTTTTTTGTTCTTTCCTATTTTTTCTTTCTTTGAGTCTTTGAGCTTTTAATTGTTTTTTCTTCTGTTTAAGTTCGAATTTTTTTTTCTTTAATTCATTTTTTTTACTTTTATCTTTCTCAGAAGGCAATATCTTAATATTGTTTTTTTTTTCTTTATTATCAACTTTATTAATCTCTATTAAATCTAAAGATTTATATTTTTTATTTTTATTAAGTTTGACTTCTAAGGATAAACTTTTTGAAAAGTATTCATTCTGTTGCTTTTTGTCTATACACTCAACATCACCACACATATATGTTAATTTTTTTGACGAACAACCAGTTAGTAGAATAAAAATAATGAGATATAATCTCATATTAAACCAGAACTTTCATTGAATCCGAAACTTAAATTCATATTTTGCACTGCCTGTCCTGAGGCACCTTTAATTAAATTATCTATTGCTGAAAAAATAACAATTCTATTATTTATATTACTTTCACAAACTGAAATCTCACATTTATTTGTATTTATGACATTTCCTGTGCCTAATTCACTATTAAGTTTAAGAATTTTAACAAATTTATTTTTTTTGTGAAATCTTTTTAATTCGTAATGAACTTTAGAAATACTTGTGTTGTTTAATTCTAAATAGATAGAAGATAGCAATCCTCTGAAAGTAGGTATTAAATGAGGGTTGAAGGAATATTTGATTTTGGCGCTTGAATTTTTCTTAAATTCCTGGTTAAGCTCTGACATGTGCCTATGTCCGTTGACCTTATAGCTATAAATAGATGTTAAAATATTTTTGTGTTTAAATTTTCTTTCAAAGTTCTTACCTGCACCTGAATATCCAGATTTTGAATCAATTATTATATTGTTAAGCTTAATTAATCTTTTCTTAATTAATGGAATAAGCGGGATTTGAATTGATGTAGGATAGCATCCTGGATTTGAAATTATTTTAAAACTTTTAATATCGTTTTTAACAAATTCTGATACAGAATATAAAGATTTTTGAATTAACTTTTTTGCTTTGTGTTCTATGCCATACCACTTTTTATATATATTTGGATTATTAATTCTAAAATCTGCAGAAAGATCAATAAATTTTATATTTTTCTTTTTAATATGTTTTTTTATAAACTTTTGAGCCTCACCATTCGGCAATGAAAGATAGACTAAATCGATTGAACCCCATTCAATTTGGGAACTTCTACAAATTTTTGGTAAAGTTTTTTTGATTCTTTTATCAAAATATTGGATTTTTTTTCCGATATTTTTTTGGGCACACAAATATTTAACAATTACCTTAGGGTGTCTAGAAAGTAATAAGGTAAGATCTAAACCAACATAACCAGTAGCGCCTATTACAGCAACATTAATTTTTTTTTGATACATTAACAAACTATATCATTCTAGAAAGAAATAATAAATTTAAATAGTTTATCTTTTAGAAAATTGGAAACTTCTTCTGGCTTTTCTGTGACCGTATTTTTTTCTTTCAACTACTCTTGAGTCTCTAGTGGTCAATTTATCTTTTTTTAAACCACTTTTAAGAGATTCATCTTGTTTAATAAGAGCGCGAGACATTCCATGAATAATTGCACCTGCTTGACCGGATAAACCTCCACCTTTTACAGAACATTTTACATCATATGCTGAAAGAACATTTGATATTTCAAGTGGCCGAGTAACAATAATTTGATGAACTGGTCTTTTAAAATAATCATTCATTTTAATTCCATTTACATAAATATTTCCTGAACCTTTTTTTAACCAGACTTTAGCGATAGATTTTTTTCTTCTACCAGTGGCATATTTGCTATCTGAAAAATTTAATTTAATTTTTTTAGCTTTAGTATCAGGTTGAGGAGTCGTATTTTTATCTTCCATTATTTTTTAATTGAGTTTCTTTTATTAAGTTGACTGAAATTAATAAGCTTTGGACTTTGGATATCATGAGGATGTTTTTCACCACTGTACATTTTAAGTTTAGTTAATTGCTTTTTTGCTAATGGTCCACCCGGTAACATTCTTTTAACAGCTAGTCTAAGAATATCCTGAGATTTATTTTTTTCTTGTAATCTCTGAGGTGTAGTTTGTTTAATACCTCCTGGGTGACCAGTATGTTTATAATAAATTTTATTTTTATATTTATTACCTGTAAATTTTATTTTATCAATATTAGTTACTATTACAAAGTCACCATTATCAACATGTGGATTATAAGTTGGTTTATTTTTTCCTCTTAAAACTTTTGAGATAAAAGCAGCTAATCTTCCAACAACAGCATTTTCAGCATTGATTTGAAACCAGTCGTTTTTAATTTCGTTTTTTTTAATAAAAGGTGTCATAGTTAAATTAAGGGCGATAAGTACTAATAAACATAATTAAAGTCAATTAAATTTCTTAATTATCTTAAAAAAAATATCAAAATTATGTAGCAAATTAGTCAATAGAACGATGATATAAACTAAGAGAAAATATCATTAAAAATATACTAGATATTTGATGAAGTGAAGCAACAAAAATATTCAAATTAGACAACAATGTAAAAATTCCTAGAGCTATTTGAAAAAAAAGTACAATTAAAAGATAAAAATAAGGTTTTGTTAATTTTTTTAAATTGTGTGTTTTTATAAATATTCCAATATATAAATATAATATAAGAATTATGTAAGCTAAATTTCTGTGTAAAAACTGAACAAAACTTTGTTGATTAAAGTTAAAAAAATTAAAAAAACTATTAAAAGTTAAATCATCTGGAGCATAAGAATTATTCATAAGCGGCCAAGTTTGATAAATACTACCTGCATCAAGGCCTGAAACAAAAGCGCCCATTATTATTTGAATAAATAATAGTAATAGAAAAAGTTTCATTAAAGAATATCCTCGAGATATATTAAAAAAAGATTTATTAGTTGAATATCTTAAGTTTAAAAAATACCAAAAAAGACTTGAAAGAATAATAAATGCTAAAAATAAATGAACGGATAACCTAATGTGGCTAACAGTTACATTGTTTGTTAATCCACTTTTGACCATGTACCAACCAATTAGACCTTGTAATAAAATAAGTAAAAAAATTAAGCTAAACTTAATTTTATATTCATTAGTAAAAATTTTTTTATAAATAAAAATTAAAAACGGAATTAAAAAAACTAATCCAATAACTCTACCTAGCAACCTGTGAAAGTATTCCCAAAAATAAATTATCTTAAACTCATCCATCGTCATACTGGAATTTATTAAAGTGTATTGTGGAATTTCCTTATACAGGGAAAAATAATTATTCCATTGAAGATCATTCATTGGTGGTAAGATACCACTTAATAAATCCCAATTAGTAATGGATAATCCTGAACCTGTTAATCGGGTTAAACCACCAATTACAATCATAGAAACTAATAGTAGTAATAGTGAAACTAACCACAAATTTAAATAATTTTTATATTTGTTGTTTTGTATTATAAGCACAGATTAACTATATAATTTAAATATAAAATAAATATAATAAAAATGTCGCTATGAAAAATAAAAAATTAATACCTATAAGAAAAAAACTAGATAAAATTGATACAAAGTTGCTATTTCTTTTTAAAGAGAGAACACTATTAGTTAATAATGTTCTTAAAACCAAAAGATTTAAGAACGAAATAATAGATAAAAAAAGAATTAAAATAATTTTAAAAATTATTAGAAAAAAATCTGTAAAATTAAAAATTGATACAATATTAACAAAACGTATTTGGACTTCAATAATNAGAGCTTATATCGATTATGAATTTAGAAATTTTAAAAAATAGANTTATTTGCTATGAGGTGGTAATTTTTTTTCAATAAACANNTCNTGTTTTCTTGTAGTGGGATTATATTTTTTTGCTTTTANTTTAACTTTAGCCTTCTCACCTTTTGTAGGTTTTTTTACATAATAAAANAACGGACTATCTGGGTTAGCTTCAGGAACTAAACGTACTTTTAAATGTGTTTTTTTAGCCATTTTAATTTTTAATTTTTAATTTTTTTTATCTTTTTTAATAAACTTAAAGATTTATCTCTAATTTTATTCTTTATATAATCAAACTTTATACTTGAAGATTTAAATTCGTCAAGGTTATTAATCTTGCTTTTTAAAATTTTCTTTGCGCCAGAAATTGTCAGGCCTTGGTCTTTTAGCAAATAGTTAATTAACTCGACCGTATCTTGATTTTTTTTATTATAAAATCTTCTACCTTGCAAAATAGTTGGTTTAATTTCTGAAAATTTAGTTTCCCAAAATCTTAACGTATGTGTAAGTGGCTTACCATTTTTTTTGTTAATTAACCCTATTTTTTTAGATAGGTTAGATATATCAATAAATTTTTCGTCATTTGACATTTTTTTTTATAAAGGATTTATTTTTTTTTTAAGTGAAGAAGAGACTTTAAAAGAAATAACATTTCGTTTTGTAATTAAAACTGCTTGTTTATTTTTTGGATTTCTACCCATCCTTTCTTTTTTAAATAATACACTAAAAGATCCAAAATTATTAATTTTTATTGTTTTGTTATCACTTAATCCCAAAGAAAGTATTTCTATAAGTGAATTAATAATTTCTTCTGCATAACTTTTTGAAATACCTATCTTTTTAAAGATATTTCTAGCTATTTCTTTTTTATTTAAATTATTTAAATCTTTATTTCTAATGAGTTTCATTTAAATTTTTTTTCATTTTAGACATCAAATCACCTTTAATAATTCTATAGCTCAAATCTATTGAATGATAAAATCCTAATGCATCGGTAGAACCATGGCTTTTAACAACAGGTCCTTTTAGTCCTAGAAAAATTGCACCATTGTATTTTCTAGGATCAAGCTTTTGTTTAAATCTCTTTAACGAAAAATAAGAAAAAATTAATGAAAATTTACTCATTATGTTTTCTGTAAGATGTTTCTTAAGATTATCAGTTAAAAATTTAGCTGTTCCTTCTGCTGTTTTCAGTGCAACATTACCTGTAAAACCATCTGTAACAATTACATTTACTTTACCTTCCATCATTTTATTTCCTTCTATGTAGCCATCAAATAAAAAATCATTTGTTGAATTAGTTTCTTTTAATATTGTATGAGCTTTTTTCAAAACATCAGTACCTTTAATTTCTTCTGATCCAACATTTAATAGAGCTACTTTGGGTGACTCTTGAAATAAAGCTTTGTATAGTGCAGCTCCCATTTTTGAAAAATCTACTAAGTTGTTTTCATCACATTCAATATTTGCACCTAAATCTAAAACTACATTCATTCCTTTTTCATTTGGCCATAAACCTGCTAATGCTGGTTTATTAATTTTATCAATAGTTTTTAATAGCATTCTAGAAATTACTAGAAGTACTCCAGTGTTCCCTGCTGACAAAGTTATGTCAGATCCGTCGAGTAATTGTGAATTTATTGAATTCCACATGCTGCTATTTTTAGAATTTTTAACGGCCGTCAATGGTGTTTCTTCATCAGATACAACAGAGGTAGTATTAAAAACCTTAATATTATTATTTGAAATTTTATATTCTTTAAGTTTATTTTCTATTAAATTTTGGTTTCCATATAAATTAAAAAAAATATCTTTTATATTTTTATTTTTGTCTAAAAAAATACTTAATCCTTGTATAGTTTTGTTTGGAGAATTTTCCCCACCCATTGCATCAATGGCAATTGTTATTTTTTCTTTCATTAAACTAAAAGTTTAGATATCTAAGATTTTTTTACCGTTATAAAAACCAGACTTTAGGTCAATATGATGAGATAGCTTATATTCACCACTTTTTTTGTCTTCAACTATATTAATCTTATTTACTTTATGATGAGACCTTCTTTGGTTTCTTTTAGATTTGGTTGTTTTACGTTTTGGAACTGCCATTTTTTAAATAGTTAAAATTTATACGACCTTTTAACACACTATTATGATCCATATCAAAGCAAAAATCATAGAAACACTGTAAGTAATCTGTAAGTTTATTGATATTTTCTGTTTTTTTTAGATCTGTGGAGGTCAAATAAACAGTGGTTATTTTATTATTAATATTTGATGCATCGGTCTTTTTTAAAATTTTAAGTAAAATATCATAAAAAATTTTATTTAAAAGTTTCATTTTAGTATTTACAGAAACATCTCCGTATCCAAGCTCTCTCAAATGGTACTCGATATTTAAAAATATATTATCAAATACTTCTTGTGAAAGTTTTTTATTTTTTCTTTTTGTTAAATTTAGGATAATTGAAAAATGAAGAAAAATGAGAATAATACGAGTTTCAAAATTATCTTTTAGCTTTAAGTCCCTGTAAAAAAAAATATTACGTGATAATTCAACTAATTTGTTGTAAAGATCATTATTATGAGTTTTATAAAAAGAAAACATTTAAAAATATTATTTTGCTTATTTTTTTTACTTATTTTAACAAATTGTCAATTAAAAGACCCTTCTAAACTTCATGGTATCAAATTTTTAAAAAATAGGGAAGAAGTTCTAATAATAAATGAATTTAATAAAAATGATGTAGTAAAATTACTAGGTAAACCCCACACTGTTTCTTTATCATCTGATAATAAGTGGATTTATTTTGAGAGGACTATTACTAGAGGAAAATTACAAAGACTAGGACGAAATGTCCTAAAAGATAATAATATTTTAGAGCTAAATTTTGATGATAGAGGAGTTCTTGTAAGTAAAAAATTTTACAGTAAAGAAGATATTAATAAAATAAAAATTGCTGAAGATAAAACAGATAATACCGTATCAAAGAAAAGTTTTGTTAGTAATATGCTTGGAAGCATTAGACAAAAAATGTACGGAAATAGATAATTCTAATTAATGTGCTATTACAGCTAACAATAATAAGGCAACTATATTTGTTATCTTGATCATTGGATTTACGGCTGGTCCTGCAGTATCTTTGTATGGATCACCTACTGTGTCACCTGTAACAGCAGCTTTATGAGCTTCGGAACCTTTTCCACCAAAATAACCATCTTCGATATATTTTTTTGCATTATCCCATGCTCCTCCACCAGCTGTCATAGAAATAGCAACGAAAAGACCTGTTAAAATTACACCGAGCAGCATTGCTCCTAGGCAAGAAAGAGCAGCTTCTATTCCGCCTATTTGAAATATAATTAAGTATAAAACTATTGGTGATAAAACAGGAAGTAAAGAAGGTATGATCATTTCTTTAATTGCAGCTTTTGTTAGCAAATCTACAAGTTTACCATAATCTGGTTTTCTTTTACCTTTCATAATACCAGGAATTTTTTTAAACTGTCTTCTAACCTCTATAACAACTGCACCACCTGCTCTTCCAACAGCTTGCATGCCCATTGAGCCAAATAAGTAAGGTAACATTCCGCCAACTAATAGTCCGGTTACGACAAATGGATTTGATAAATCGAAAGTTACGTTTACTCCTTCCAATGCTGATCCTTTTACTTTTGAAAAAAATTTAATATCTTCAGTGTAAGCAGCAAACAAAACAAGTGCACCTAAGCCAGCTGATCCGATAGCATAACCTTTTGTGACAGCTTTAGTTGTGTTTCCAACTGCATCTAATGCATCTGTAGTTTTTCTTACACTTTTTGGTAATTTAGCCATTTCAGCAATACCACCTGCATTGTCTGTAACTGGTCCATATGCATCTAAAGCTACAACCATCCCTGTCAAAGCTAACATTGAAGTCACTGCTATAGCTATGCCAAATAAACCTGCTAAATTATTTGTAAATAATATTCCTACAACTATTATTAATGCTGGTACAGCTGTTGCCTCCATAGAAACAGCTAATCCTTGAATAACATTAGTACCATGTCCTGTCGTTGATGATTTTGCTACACTTTTAACTGGTCTGTAATTTGTTCCAGTATAATATTCAGTTATCCAAATTAATAACCCAGTAATTATAAGACCAGCAACTCCACAAATATATAAGTCAAAACCTGTAAAAGTAATTCCAGAATTTTCATAAACTTTATTTAAACCTATGACAGAGTCAGTTACGGGATATAAAACTAATAAAGATAAAAAAGCTGTAACAACGAAGCCTTTATATAAAGCAACCATTATATTTTTGCTTTTTCCCAATTTAACAAACCAAGTACCAATAATAGATGTGATAAGACAAGAACCTCCTATAGCTAAAGGATAAATCATCATATTCATATCATTTTGAAAAAAAATAGAAGATAAAACCATTGTAGCAACAATAGTTACAGCGTAAGTTTCAAATAAATCAGCAGCCATACCAGCACAATCTCCAACATTGTCTCCAACATTGTCAGCTATTACAGCTGGATTTCTTGGGTCGTCCTCAGGAATACCAGCTTCAACTTTACCAACTAAATCAGCTCCTACATCAGCACCTTTAGTAAAAATTCCGCCTCCTAGTCTAGCAAAAATTGAAATTAGTGAAGCTCCAAATCCAAGTGCAACTAGTGAATTTATGATTACTCTGTTATCAGCATCTAAATTTATTAAAATTATATAATAAATTGTTATAGCTAAAAGAGCTAATCCAGCCACTAACAATCCTGTTACTGCGCCTGATTTAAAAGCTATTGTTAGTCCAGATTGCAAACTTTTTCTTGAAGCTTCAGCAGTTCTGACATTAGCTTTTACAGAAATTAACATTCCTATATATCCAGCTGCTCCAGAAAGAAAAGCACCTATAAAATAACCCAAACCAACTAGAAAACTAAAAAAATAACTTACAATTATAAGAACTATAACACCAACTATAGCTATGGTTTTGTACTGTCTGTTTAAATATGCCCTTGCACCAATTTGAATAGCAGATGCAATTTCTTGCATTTTATTATTACCGGGACTTGCTGATAAGATTTGACCAGATAACAAGTAACTATATGCAACGGTAAGAATTCCAGAAAAAACTATTAGATAAAGTAGTTCAAAAGATGAGTTCATAATATTAAATTTAAAGAATGATAAATGCCAAAAAAAAGATAAAAACGCAAGCTAATCTTTGGTTAAAAGTAATGAATATATCCAGATTTTACACGAGAATGATTGATTATCTTGTCACCATTGATAAGTTTAACTAGTTTACCAGCTACTATTTTACCGACTCTAGTAACTTTTGTTTTTGTTCTTTTTGCCGTCAAATTAATAAATTTCCTATGTTTTTTATTAGCTGTAAACAGAATACCATAATCATCTCCTCTTGAAAAAATATTTTTAAATTGATCTTGATCTTTTTTTAAAAAATTTTTTAAATTTTTTGACAGAGGTAAATCTGAATAATTTAGGTTAACTCCACATCTACTACTTGAACAAATACTTTTCATATCTTTGATTAAACCATCTGAAATATCTATAGATGAAGTGGCAAATTTATTTAAAAAAGACGAAAACTTAATCGGTAATGAAGGATTCTCAAAACTTTGGATAAAATATTTTTTATATTTACCTGCATTTAATTTCTTTTTTTTAATAAGTAAGCCTAAATAAGAATCGCCCAAGTTTCCTGTTATATAAACATCATTATGTATTTTAGCTCCACTTCGCAAAATTGGTTTTTTGTTTGAATAACCTAAAACAGAAATTGAAATACTTAATTTCTTTGATTTAATTGTATCACCACCACCTAGAAACATCTTGTGTTTTTTTGACTCCTTAGTTAATTCTGTTTTAAAATTTTTAAACCAACTTAAATTAGTTTTATTTATTGACAAAGATAAAAAATAAGAAAATGGCTTAAATCCTTTACAGTAAATATCAGAGATTGAAGCCTTAAAAATTTTTTTAATAAAATTTTTTGGATTTGCGTATTTAAAAAAATGAATGCCTTCTTCATAGGTATCAGTTGAAAAAATCATTCTTCTAGTAGGATCATAATAAATATCATCCTCCAAATTGAGAGAATTTTTATGGTTAAAGGTTAATTTTTTTAAAAAATTATTTATTAATATTGACTCGGTTATTTTCATTCCTAATCTTTGTTGCAATTTTATCTAGAATAGCATTTAGATATTTTATCTGAGATTTTTCTAAAAAATAATTAGATGCTTTTATATATTCGCTAATAATTACATTAATTGAATTTTTGTGTTTAAACATTAATTCAAATATTGCTGCAAATATAATGATTTTTAATAATTTATCAGTACGCTCTAAATTAATATCATTGCTTAAATGCTTTCTTATTGTATCTTCAATTAATTCTTCTCTTTCTAAAGTTCCATTAACTACGTCTTTAATAAATTTTTTATATTGGCTCTTCGTAAATTCAACAGGAATATCTGGATTCATTAAAGAGCTGTAAAGTTTTTGAATAACTTTAACTCTTGGTGTTTTTATAATTTTATTTTTTGGGATCATTTTCCAATACCTGTTTAACAGCATCAGAGGCTTCTTTGCTTTTATTAATTCTAGTTAAAGCCTGACTTTTATTTAAACAAGTCAAAATTGCATTACCAATAGGTTTTTTGTGTTTAATAGACATATTCATTAAACCATCTATCACACTTCTAGAAATTAAGTCAAAATGGGGAGTTTCACCTTTTATAACACAGCCAAGAGCAATAAAACCATCGTATTTTTCTGCATATTTAGAAATTACAGAGGGTATTTCAAAAACACCAGGCACAACAAAATATTCAACATCATAATTAGTTAAACTTTTTTTTAAGGTCTCTTTTAAACCAATAGATATCTCAGGATAATATTCAGCACTTACAACTAAAATTTTTTTCATTTAATAATTTCCTGTTTTTTAATTTTAATTCCATATCCTTCTAAGCCAATAATTCTTTTTTTTGATCTTGATACTAATATCATGTTTTTAATTTTTAAATCTTTTATTATTTGCGCGCCTACACCATAATATCTCAAAATACTGTTATTTTTGGGTGAACTAATAGAATTTTTAAGAGAATTTAAATTTTGATCTTTAATCAACACTAATACAAAATTATTAAATTTAGATAAGTAGTTTAAAGAGCTTTTTACCGTATTTTTTTGAAAATTAATAATATTATTAAGTATATTTGTTGATATTACTCTAACTCTAATTGATTTATTAAATTTTAGCTTCCCTTTAACAATTGCATAGTGTTCTGAGCCGTCTAAAATACTTTTAAATACTTTAAGTTCAAATTTTCCGTATTTTTTGATATTTATAATTTTTGTATTGGTATTATAAATTAACTTTTCGTTTTTAAGTCTGTAAGAAATTAAATCTTCTATACTAGCAATTCTAAGTTTGTGTTTTTTTGCAAACTTTAATAAATCATCATATCTGGCCATCCGACCATCTTCATTCATAACTTCACATATAACAGAGCTTGGATTTAAATTTGCAAGCTTTGAAATATCAACTGATGCTTCCGTGTGACCAGCTCTTTCTAAGACACCTCCGTTTCTAGCGACTAAAGGGAAAACGTGTCCAGGTGAAACTATTTCTTTTCTTTTAACATTTGGGTTAATTGCAACCTTGATTGTTCTTGCTCGGTCAAATGCAGAAATCCCTGTTGTGATACCCTTTTTTGCTTCAATTGAAACTGTAAAGGCGGTTTGCATTCTAGCTTTATTGACTGAAGACATTAGTGGTAAAGAAAGTTTATCTACTTGTTTTTTTGACAGTGCTAAGCATATTAAACCTCTTCCATGTTTGGCCATAAAATTAATATTTTTAGAGTTACATTTTGAGCCAGGAATAATTAGATCACCTTCATTTTCTCTGTTTTTATCATCTACTAAAATGAACATTTTTCCATTTTTGGCATCTTTAATTATTTCTTTTATTGATGAAAGTTTCATTTGTTTAGATTTATTAAATATTTACTAAAAATATCAAATTCAAGATTTACTAAATTATTAGGTTTTAGGTTAATTAAGTTTGTTAATTTTAACGTGTGAGGAATTATAGTCAGTACAAAGCCTTCTTTTATTACACTTGAGATAGTTAATGATACACCATTAATAGAAATTGATCCTTTACTTATTATGTATTTTTTAAATTTACTTGGAATTGAAACTTTAATATTCCAAGATTTATCTATTATGGAAATAGACTTAATCTTACCAGTAGTATCAACATGGCCTTGGACATAATGACCTGAAACTTTTTGACCATGGGTCAAAGATTTTTCAATGTTAATACTTTTTCCAATTTTAATAAATTTAAAATTTGATCTTTTGAGAGTTTCTTTGGATAAATAAAATAAAAAAGATTTTTTTTTTATTCTAATTAAAGTTAGACAAACACCGTCGCAACAGACAGACTCTCCTATATCAGATTTTTTAAACTTGATATTAGAAGATACTTCTATAACAAGACTCCCCTTTACATATTTAGGGCTTCTTTTAATGACTTTGATAATACCTTGGTTATATATAATTCCATTAAACATTATTTTAACTTTTTATAATAAAGTGAGTCGTTAAAAAGATTAACATTGATTTTTTTAGACAACTTAAAATCTTTTAATAATTTATTAGATGCATAGTTTATACCATTTTTTGAAATTTTTGTATCAGATTTAAATATGAAAATATTATTTATAAACTTATTTAATAACAAAAAATTTAAAAAATTAAGTCCACTTTCCACAAAAATTCTAGAAAAGCCTAAAGCTTTTATTTTCTTGAATAAACCATAGTAATCTTTTTTATTAGACATGTTCTTTAAATATATTATTTTAAAACCCTTTTTTTTAAAAAATTTTTCTTTAGATTTATTTATTGTTGATGTAAATAAATAAATTTTTTTCTGTATACTTCTTACAATACTAGTATTTTTTCTTAGATTAAAACTTCTATCAATAATAATTATTGAGGGAGATTTTTCTTCAAGCCCCTCTAAACGACAATTCAATAATGAATTATCATCATTTATACTTTTTGCAGTTGATACTATACAGTCATATCTAGATCTTAATAAATGAACTCTTTTTCTAGAGTGTTCATTTGTTATCCATTTATTTTTTTTATCTTTTGT